>JBBTBY010000178.1 GCA_038043445.1 Spirochaetota bacterium | reverse complement strand
TTAACTCGTCCGGAAGTATATCAGATAGCGCGCGTTGAGCCGAAGGCCGGTGTCGAATGGAAGCGCATTGAATTCCCCGTGCCGATGGTGAAGGAATACCCCGCCGATAAGGTCGCCATATCGATAATGTTCGGCGGGCAGAAGCAGGAGGTAGAGATAGCCGATCTTGCGCTCGTGGCCATGGATGATTCGTATGCACAGGCGCTTCAGGCATCGCGGCCGAAGATAAACGGTGTTCCGGCAGCGGACGCGGGACAGTCGTGGAAGATGATATGGAACGATGAATTCGACGGCACATCGCTTGACGCTTCGAAATGGGTGATCGGCGAAGGGAAGCGTCACGATGCAATGCGCTCGCCGAAAGCGGTGAAACTTGACGGCGAGGGGCATCTTGTCATGGGTATATTCAGGGAAGGCGACACCGTGTACAACAGCTGGGTCGATACCGGCGATAAATTCGTGCACGCGTACGGCTTCTATACCGCGCGCATGAAAATGCATGCGAGTACCGGACATTGGAACGCGTTCTGGCTGCAGACGACGAGTACCGGCGATGTCGACGGCAGCGGCCGCGACGGGACCGAGATCGATATCATGGAAAAGCCGTGGATCGGTCCGGAAGTGAATCATGCACTTCACTGGGACGGCTATGGGGCTGACCACAAGTCGGCGGGTCTGCGTTCTATCAATCCCGGTGTCATGGAAGGCTGGCATACGTTCTCGCTGCTCTGGACGCCCGATATCTATGTGTTCTATGTCGACGACTATGAGGTGTATCGCACGAATGCCGGCGGGGTCTGTCAGGTGCCCGCGCAGATACGGCTTACCGATGAAGCGGAGGCGAAGGACAACAGCTGGGCGGGTAATGTGAAGAACGCGAAGCTCCCCGATGCGTGGATGGTGGACTATGTCCGCGTGTATGATCTTTTCGATGCGTCCGGAAAACCGGTATTTCCCGTACGGACCGCGCCGAAGTCCCCGGTCGCTGCGGCAGCCATGCCCTCGGACGGGAACCTGATACGCAACGGCGGTTTTGAATCGGCGGGTGTGTGGTCGCTCAATAATTGGGCGAAGAACGATGTGCTGCTTGAGACCGACACGGCGAATCCGCACAGCGGGGCGGCAGCGCAGAAAATAACCGTTCGGGCGATAAAGACTTCCCCGGTGACGGAATTCGTTCAGGAAGTGCCGATCAAGCCGGGGCAGAAGGCGTCGCTCTCGTTCTGGGTGCGCGGGAATGTACCGACGCTCAAGGCCGAGCTCAGGCAGATGATGCCGCCGTTCGCATCGCTCTTTTCATTGCCGGCAACGCCCAGTGACGAGTGGAAAGAATATACTGCATCGATATCGGTGGCGGAGAATGCCGGCGCTGCGAGAATAACGTTCCGCATCGAGGGAGTCGGCACGCTCTGGCTCGACGACGTCCGGATGGCAGCGGAGTAACCCCTATTTCCTGTAGTGGCAGAGATAGGCGACGTCGCGTTCCGCCGTAACTTTGAATTTCGAGTTCGCCGGCACGATGAAATGCTCGCCGGCCTTGTACAATCGCGGCGAGAGCCCGGGCACCTCCGCGTGGAGCACACCCGACACGATGGCCATGCGCTCATCGCTTGTCGTTGAGAATTCGAACGTTCCCGGCGCTATGACGCCGACGGTGGCATCGCCGTCCCCGGTGCTGAGCGAGAGGCTCTGGACATTGCCGTCAAAATACGTGTTGTGTTTCATGGATTGTCCTTGCAGGTGATGCGCGCATTATATCGGGAGCGAGATTTCGGTCAAGATGCTGACTTTCTCCCGAAATGTCTTCATGTGACCAAAATTCCTTGCTAAGATGGTCGTTTTCACGTATAGTGCACCATGCCAATAATATCCGCGACAGCGCTTGCCAAGGGTTTCGGCGAAAAGACCGTGTTCTCCGATGTTTCGTTCGGGATGGACCGCGGCGAGAAGATAGCGCTCATCGGGATAAACGGCACGGGGAAGAGCACGCTCCTTCGCATACTTGCCGGGCGCGAAAAGCAGGATAGCGGGAATATCATCTTCGAGCGCGGACTTTCGATATCATATCTTCCCCAGAACATACAGTACGACCCGGCATCCACGGTCATTGAGCATATATTTAGCCGCGCGACGCCCGAGGCGAAGGCGATACGCCGCTACGAAGCCTGCCTTGAGGCGATGCAGCACAGCGAAACACCCGCGCTCCAGCATGAGCTCGGGGAGGTGATGGATTCGATAGAATCGCTTAACGCATGGGACTATGAGCGGCGCATACGCGCTGTCCTCGATACGTTCGGCATTGATAATCTATTGCAGCCCATGAGCGAGCTTTCCGGCGGCATGCGGAAAAAGGTGGCGCTCGCCGAGGTCATCATTTCGGAGGCGGATCTCCTCATACTCGATGAACCGACGAATCACCTGGATATCGCGACGATACTCTGGCTTGAGGATTATCTCATGAGGTCCGTGCAGTCGGTATTCGTCGTTTCGCATGACCGCTATTTTCTCGATGCTGTCGCGTCGGGCGTTTTCGAGCTCTGGCGCGGGGGGCTCTACCGCTACGACGGGAATTACGATTATTACCTTGAGAAAAAAAGCGAGTTTGAAAATGACCGTGTACGCGAGGACGAACGCGTAGCCTCCGTGCTCCGGCGCGAGCTTGAGTGGCTTAAGCGCGGTCCGAAGGCGCGCTCGACGAAACAAAAGGCGCGTATCGACCGGGCAGAAGCGCTCAAGGAGCATCAATGGTATGAGGCCGACGCTGTCGTCGATATCTCGCTCGCAACATCGCGGCAGGGCGGGAAGGTCATCGATTGTCACAAGGTAGACAAGGCGTTCCCTGAAGCGACCATCATGAACGGATTCTCATACCGCTTCGCGAAAGGCGAGCGAATCGGCATCATCGGCGGGAACGGTTCGGGGAAGACGACGCTCCTCAATCTGCTCTCCGGAAGGCTCTCGCCCGATAGCGGGCGTGTCGATATCGGCGAGACGACGCGCATCGGCTTCTTCGATCAGACATCGATGCATCTGCGCGACGATATGCGCATACTGGAATTCATACGCGAGTCGGGTGAGTCGGCGGTGCTCGATGACGGCGAACGCGTGACCGCATCCGACATGCTCGGGCGCTTCCTTTTTCCATCGTCCATGCATTACTCGCGCATCGCCGAACTGTCCGGCGGTGAAAAACGGCGGCTGTATCTGCTCTCCGTGCTCATGCGCACGCCCAATGTGCTCATGTTCGATGAGCCGACGAATGACCTGGATATTAAGACGCTCTCGATACTTGAGGACTATCTCCTTACGTTCAAGGGAACCGTGTTCCTCGTATCGCATGACCGCTGCTTCATGGACCATGTGGTCAACGATCTCTTCATCCTTGACGGGAGCGGCATAGTCAAGCGCTTCACCGGCTCCTATACCGAATATCTTGTGCAAAAGCGTGAACAGGATGCGTTGCAGGAGCGTGAGGGCCGCGATCGATCGAAGCGCGTGAAAGCGCCGGAAAAGACGCCTGAGGCGGAGCGCAAAAAACTGACCTGGAAAGAGACACAGCGGCTTAAGGAGCTTGAGGCACTGGTAGGCTTGCTTGAGAACGAGAAACGGGGGATCAACGATATTTTCACTGCCGGCACCGCGGACCCGAAGACCATCGCCGAATATTCCGCACGGTATAAAGTGATAGAGAAGGAATTGAACGATCTCATACCGGAATGGGAGGCGCTTGTCGCTCTCGGCTGAATATGGATGATTATCTCATCGATTACCGCTTCCATGAGAATCTCATGGGCGGGCAAAGCCGCGTTTCGGTGACCGAACACACCGCCACGGTCGCCTCGCCGAAATTGTCCTATTCCTATCTGCAGTCGGACGCGAGCGTTCTCGCGACATTCGCCTATAAATATGTTACGGATAATATCGTGGACGACGTGTCGTCGGGTACCGGTGTTACGCTCATCGAGAGCACGAACGACGGCCTCAATTATCAGAACAGTCATGTGTTCGACCTCTATTATAAGAGCGATATCCAGCCGTTCAGCAGGAACGATATCATGAAATCGTTCTTCGTCCGCACAATACTCCATGCGGAAGGTAATTATCAGATGAACAATGCGCGGATGATATTCCGCTCCGGCGTGCTCGGGGTATTGTCCTACCAGATCCCCTTCGCATATCTCTTCAAGGACGATACGTCAGGTGTCATCAGCAGGAACCTCGGCGTGGAATTCAACGTCATGGCGAGACAGATCAATCGCGCGAATTTCCCGTTCTATCAGCCGTCGGAGTTCAGCGAGCTCACCGTTGCCGGGATGGCGCGTGTGTCGTATCGGTTGAGCCAATTATCGGCGATGTATGCGGGGTACCAATATCAACACGTCCTCGATTTTTATACGAGTGCGAACAATTACGGGAAGCATTCCGTCGCATTCGAGATCGATACGGTATTGAAGTCGCTTGTAATGATAGCCGGGGTTTCGACCGACTATTTCGCCTATAGTGACATATCGAGAAGCAAGTATAACGGGTATAACAGCGGTTTCTTCGTCCGCGTCATGACGAAGAGCTGAGTGTCATGCGGTCAGCGGAACAAGCTTTTGCGCATTGCCGCTGTATAATTTCTCAAGCACATCCTTCGGCAGTCCGAGCGAGTTCAGGAATTCCTGATGCTTATTGTCGAATTGATCCCGCGCGTAAAGCACCCTGTCCTGGAATTCAATGAGGAATTCCTTTGCGAACGGTGCATCGCGCATCAACGCGTTTAGTCCCGAACCGGCGGACATATCGCAGCAGAGATTGGGGTATCGCCTGAGCATGGCTATCATCTTTCCGCCGGGTACGATCGGCCCCTTCGGATACGGTGACTTGTCGTACTGATCGTCGCCGGAGATATGCGCCCAGAAACCCGGTGCGTGGCCGAGGAATATCGTATCGGGACATTTCTGCACTGCGCGCTCAAAGGGGTCGATGCCGCCGCCGTACCAGTAATTGGGACGGGGATACCTCTTCCCGGTATCGAATTCATAGTCGAGATGTACTATGACCGGCACCTTTTTTTCGCCGCAGAATTTGAAAAGGCGTATCGCGTCGAAGTTGTCGTACATCATGCGGAGCTTCAGTTCGCCGCACACCCGCACGCCGTGCATGTCGATGGCCGAGGCAAGCCGGTCTATCGCGTCGGGCCTTCGCGGGTCGGGCGCATGACCGAGTATGAATTTTCCCGGTGCGTGTTCCGCATACGATACGCAGCGCGAGAACGGTATCGGGCCGTTCTCGCTGTCGACAAGCCCGAGGGCCTGCGTGAACGAGGGGTCCCATTCGTCAGCGGGACATTCCCAGGAGAGAAGCCATGTCATATCGATATGGTTCGCTTCCATGTTCGCGAGGAATTTGGCGAGGCCATGACCGTGCCAGTCGGGGTGATTATGTGCGTCGATGATCATTGTGGTGAACCTGCAATATCTTCCGGTTTCTGCCAGACGCGGATGTAGTCAATCATGAAAGAGTCCGGCAAAACGGCCTCCTGTATCTTCTCCGCCCAGGTCCCTACTTCCATGGTAAGCAGGAGATATTGCGGCACCTCCGATACCGGGCCATCGATGCGACCTGTTTCCATGCCGTCTGTATAGAACACATAACCGTTGCGTGTCCATTCCATAGCGAAAAGATGATATCCTTTACCGAGACCGAATAATTTCTTCTGCCGGTTCACCTGCTGATGTTTATCCCCATACCCTCCCCAGTGTATCGTGTGCATAGCCGTGTTCTCATATTTCGGGCTCGCGATATATTCCATGACGTCGAGTTCAACACCCCCTTTCTCGGGAGCGATGGACCAGTCGCCTTTCTGTGCCTGCAGCCAGAATGCCGACCAATGACCGACCTGCGTCTGAACACGGCAGCGTATCTCGAAATATCCCCGGGTGAACGATCGTTTATCGATGCCGGTAACCCCGCCGGTCGTGAATTTCCCGTCCTTCAGTTCCGTCGTTATAACGAGATTCCCTTTGCCATCAAGCTGTGCGGCATCCGTGACATTCACCGCATCTCTGCGGGGACCGAGCGCCCACGGCGTCCAATGTGCAGGGTCGGGAGGGCCAGCAGGTCCGTTGAATTCATCACTGAAGACCAGGCGATAACCGGCATTCGCGGGAGGTCCCGGGACCACATTCTTCGGCAGGGGCATGCCGACGGTGAGACGAGCCCGCAGTGCGGGAAGCTCGGCATCGGATACGGGTGCGACGACGACATCATCCACATAGAGGGCGTGACCATTCATCAGTCCGGGCGTCGGACCGAGATGCACGCCGATCGCGAACGATCGTATACCCGGACCGATACGGAAGAACCCTTCATAGTATGCCCATTCCGCGGACGCAGCGACGACAGAAGGAATGAGGATAGGAGTGAGGAATCCCCCGCGTTCTTTCGTGTTCGTGCTGTTTTTCCACGTGAAAACCCTTAGTGAACATGTCGGGATATTTCCTTTCGCGTAGAACGAAAAGTAATAACTCCCTTCCATCGCGGGCATTGCATTGCTGCCGTCATATCCGTCGGTTCGGGCAAGCAGAATATCGCTGTTGGTCAGAACGCCTTCTTTCCATTCCATGAAAAAGCTGTTCTTTCCTGTATGTGCTTCCTTTGATGTAGCGCCGCAGACCATTACCCCTGCGCCATTATAAAAACCCCAACCATCCGGGAAGAGATCGGCACAAACGCTGCCGGCATTCAAATTCTTATACGGATAGGACGCACTCGGCGTTCCATCTTCCGCACCGGGGTTTTCCATCATGTTGACCGTTCCTGATGCATGGCAGATAAGGGCGAGACAAAAGAATACAGCGGGAATTGTTCTCATTCAGCAGCTCCTTTGCAGATAGATCCCATCCGCGGATCGACGTGCCATCGCGCATTCATAAAGTATACCGTCGTTCGCGAAGCAGTCAAGCATGAAATTCATCCTTGATTTAGAGAAGTTCACGATAGTTCGATGCGACCTTCCTGAACGCCGACACATACTGATCGATCACGGTCGTATCGCATTTCTTGAACCACGGTATGAACATCGCCCGTGCCCCTATGTTCTCGGCGACCGGTAATGTGCCGGCACCCTCACGTATATCGCGGTCCGTGTTCGCGCACATGGTGGGCTTCCCGTCGCCGTAGATATCGGCGGAATGGAAAAGCGCATGCGTATGGAGCGCCTTGTTCACACCGGGGGAGACACCTTTGACCCCTTCGGCGGTGAGCGCGGCGCAGAATCTTTCGACGGTAAGTCCGCCGAGATCATCGGCGCAATACCCTGCAGCGGGGAGATACCACCCGCCCATGGTGGATCTTTCGTACTGCACACGATGTTCTATGACACCCGGCACATCCTTGATCCTCTCCCAGAAATAGTTCATTGCACCCTGTATGCCCTGCATTCGGTCATCATAATGTTTCAGCTGAACACGACCGACCGCCGCGGATAACTGATGCATGCGGTACTTGAAGCCGCCCATGGGAAGTCCCGCAAACGGAAGGAGCGACTCGTCCGTGATGGCGCGCGCCGCATTCGAGTAGCGGCTTGCGCCGGTGCGTTCATAATGACCGAAGGCGACGGCCCGCTCGTAGATGAGGCGGTTGTTGGTGACGAGCATGCCGCCCTCGCCGATGGCGAAGCATTTGCCGCTCATCATGGACATTGCGCCCGCATCGCCGATGGTGCCGACTTTACGCCCTTTGTACAGAGCGCCGTGCGCATGGCTTACATCCTCTATCACTTTGAGATTGTATTTCTTCGCTATTGCCATGATGGGATCCATGTCGGCGGCATAGCCATAGAGATGAACAACGACTATCGCACGCGTGTTCTTCGTTATTCGATGTTCGATATCATCGGGGTCTATCGTGAAGGTGTCCGGATCGATATCGGCGAAATTGATGGACGCGCCGAGATTGAGCGCGGGGAGCGCGGTAGCCCAGTATGTCACTGATGGTGCGATTATTTCCGTGCCGTGCGTTACGCCACAGGCCCACATCGCGGAATGGAGCGCCGCCGTGCCATTGTTGCAGCCGAGCGCGTACGAGCAACCCTGCCATGCGGCGAATTCCTTTTCGAAGAGTTCGGTAACATCGGTGCCGCTCATCGCCCCTCGGCGCAGTACGGCGAGCACCGCCTCTTCATCCTCATTGGTGATGATCGGCCAATGGAACGTGTCCATATCGTTGATGGTAACGGCCTTTTCGCCGCCGTTGATGGCCAATGCAGTGTTTGTTGCGGTTATCATATCGATCCTCCGAACTAATCGTTGTATGGATACATGCAACTGCCGTGCCAGAAATATCATCGATTTCATAGGGGAATTAGGGGTGGCTATGTCATTCCGTTGACAGCATGTCATTGTTATGACGAATAAAAGCGATAGGAATGACCGCGAAGACACAAATCTTCACATATAGGGAAAGAAAAACCACCGAGGTCACAGAGAAAACGCGGAGAGGGAATTAAAGAAAGGGAATAAAAATAATCAATTGAGTAAAAACCAGTACCCGCTATTTCTCTGTGTTCTTCTGCTCTTTCTCTGTGGTTGCATTTTTCTTACGTGATGAATTCGGGAAGGATACGGGAAGGATACGGGAAGGATATGCTTGACGATGCCTGTTCATCGGGTATACTTCCCCATATTCATCATTCGATCTGTATGAACGGAGCCTGCATGAAAAATGTAACCGTCATTCTGTCACTAGTTGTCATGTCTTCGCTTACTGCCGCCACTATTGATTGGCGGAGACAAGGTGGTAATTTCTCATCGGCCTCGCCGCAGACAGAATGGAGCGCTTCCAATCGCGTGGTGTGGTCATCGGAAATGCCGAAATGGAGCAATGGTACGCCGCTTATCATCGGAGAGAAGATCATCGTCACCGCGGAACCGGACATCGTACTGTGTATCGGCAAGGATGGGAAAATTCTCTGGCAGAAAAGCGCGTCATATGACGGCATCATGACGGCCGAAGAGCGGGAGAAACTCCCCGAAGACCGCGCCGGGGCGGAGCCGTTCGAGAAGGAACTGAAAGCGCTTACCCGTGCGCTTGCAAAGAAGCGGCAGGAGATAATAGCCAAGGACAAGGCGGCAAAGGCGAACCCCGATGATGAAGAGAAGAAAAAAGCCCTTGCCGATGCGCGCTCCGAGATACCGGCGCTCAATGAAAAGATAGCGGCCTGCAAGGCGAATCTCGATGGATTCCCGCTCGCGGCGAAATACCGGATGCCGGAAGCACATCCGGCGAACGGCTACACCTCGAATACCCCGGCTTTTGACGGTACGAACATCTATATCCTCTTCGGCTCCGGGGTTGGGGCATCGTTCACGCTCGACGGCGTTCAGCGCTGGATACGTCTCATAGATAAAACCGTGAATGAATGGGGACAGTCGGGTTCGCCGGTCATTGCCGGCGGGTCGCTCATCGTGCAGTTCACGAATATGTTCGCACTCGATCTGTCGAGCGGCGCGGTGAAGTGGCGCTCCCCGCATGTGCATTACTGGGGAACGCCCGCTGTCGTTCGTACGGGCGGTATCGATGTCCTCTTTACCGACGGCGGAGAGATAGTATCCGCGCTTGACGGAAAGACGCTCTCGACGAACGGACTGCGCTCGGAATTCGGATCGCCGCTCGCGATCGGGAATATCGTTTATGTCGCAAGCGCCGATCATGCCGCGGCATTCTCCATCGAAGTGAACGCCGGTGTCATTACCCCGGTCAAGCTTTGGCAGACCGGCGTGGCAAAAGAGCGTTACTATGCCACGCCTCTCATCCATGACGGGCTCATGTATATCATCAATCAGACATCGGTGTTCACTGTGCTCGACGCCGCTACCGGCGAGAAATGCTATGAACAGAAATTGAGCGGCATGGGTGCGACGATATTCCCATCGCCCGTCATCGCCGGGAATGTCGTCATCGTGAGCAGCGAGAACGGGCGATCGGCGATACTCGCACCAGGACGAGAGTATAAGGAATTGGCCCGTGCGGCGATAGACCCGTTCCGTTCAACGCCGGTATGCGATGGCGCGCGCATGTATATACGATGTGCGAACGAGAAAGGGGTGAGCAGGCTTTACTGCATCGGCGAATAGATACGGTTTCATATGCCGAGTTTTTTCATTTTCTGAACGAGCGTGGTCCGTTTTATCCCGAGGAGGCGTGCTGCCGCGCTCTGATTCCCGTCGTGCTTTTCAAGCGCACCATGGATGAGCATGCGCTCGAAATTCTCAAGTACGGTGTTCATCCCTTTTTCGGCGACCTCGGCGAGCGTAATGACGCCGGATGATGAGAGCGCATTCGCTGTGCCGGAGGGCTCCGGCCCCGCCGGGAAGTCCGGCGATCCATTGAGGACGATGCTCGCTTCCTCGACGATGCGCCCGGCGGTATGTATGAGCGCACGCTCGATGACGTTCTTCAATTCCCGCACATTACCCGGCCAGGGATACGCGCGCAATGCTGCGAGTGCCGCACTGCTGAAGCCGTCGATGCGCTTGTTCTGATCTTTTGCAAGGGCGGTGAGCATTCTATCGGCGATGGCGGGGATATCGTCCGCACGCTCGCGGAGCGGCGGTATATCCAGCGTAAGCACATTGAGGCGATAGTACAGGTCGTCGCGGAACTCGCGGTCGCGTATCGCTTTTTCCATGTCCTTGTTCGTTGCCGCGCATATCCGGACCTGTATCGGTATGTTGCGTGTGCCGCCGATGCGTCGGATATATTTCTCTTCGAGCACCGTGAGCAGTTTCACCTGCATGGCAAGCGGGAGCTCGCCTATTTCATCAAGGAAAAGCGTGCCGCCGGAGGCCAGTTCGAAGAGTCCCGGTTTCTGCGCCACCGCGTTCGTGAACGCGCCTTTCTCATGGCCGAAGAGCTCGCTTTCCATGAGCGATTCCGGTATCGCCGTGCAGTTGACATGGATGAACGGCCCCTCCTTATTCGGTGAATAGGCATGGAGCAGCCGTGCGGCAATGCCCTTGCCGGTGCCGCTTTCGCCGCGAATGAGCACGGTCGAGCTCGACGCGGCATACTGCAGAATGGCGTTCTTCACCCGGCCGATGACGATGCTGCTGCCCACGAGCACATCATCTATCTCGGCGGGGAGCTCGGTTGAGCGGTAGCGTTCAAGCTCCTCCCGGCGTTCCTTCTCGAGCATATATCGCCTGATGGTGAACTCAAGTTCATCGATAGGGAGCGGCTCGAAAAGAAAACCGTCAGCGCCCTTTTCATAGCAGTGCATCATCGCTTTCGGGTCCTTGTCCATCGTGGTGATGATGACAATGGTGCCGGGCGATCCCCTCTTGACGAGCTCAAGTATCGCGATGCCGTCGGGCGGACCGATATGAAGCCCCACGACGACGACATCGAAGGTCTCCTTCATGAAGAGCTCGGATGCCTTTGCGGTAGAGGGTTCCCATGTCCAGCGCTTCTGTATCTCGCGCTCAAGATCGATCTGATAGTTTCCGATGACGATGACCTTCATGGCGGTCATTATATGTCATTACTGTCACGGGTGTCAAATAGCCGCTTCGGCGGCGTTTATTCGGCGTTCAATTATTCCTGTGCGGAGCGTTCTATCGCCTTTTGAATGTTCGCCTGCGCGCGCTCATAGAGTTCCGACCCGGGCTGTATCCTTTTCCAGAGCTCTATCGCCTTGCGATAATCCTTCGCTTTCGCGTACGATATCGCTTCGATATAGATATCCTCATCGCTTTTTGCCGGCGTTGCCTTTGCCGTCACCTTCGACCGGTCCTGCGCCGCGAGCTGCGATTCCGCTACCGCCAACTTCTCGAGCGCTGCCTTGTAGTAGGGCGAATTCGGGGAAATGGAAGCGAAGCTGTCCGCCGCATCACGATAGCGCGCCTCCCTGAGGAAGGCTTCGCCCTGTTCGAATTGAGCGCGCCCGTCATTAACGACCGGCGCCGGTGCGCCGCTGCCGAACATGACCGTGAGCTCGAGCGCGTGATGCATGCCGAGGTCGCCGAGCGGGACGAACGAATAGTCGAATCGGAATTTCATCGTATCGATGGCGATGCGCGCCCCGGCACCGATGGTGAAGCCCCGCGCATCGTAGCCGAACATGTAGCCGCTCCGAATGAACGCGACGTTGAAGATATCGAACTCGGCGCCGAGATCGAATTTCGGTGCGTCGTTGAAGAAGATGTTCGCATCGAACATTGCTTTCACGCCGAACGCTTTGCCGATCTTCCCGTGGTATTTCAACCCGGCGGTCACCGCTGAGGGAAGTATGATGCCGCTCGTAAGGCCGACGCCGAGATTGCGCCCGTACGCGCCGATGGCGATGCTGTGTTTCTCCGCGAGATTGGTGAAGGCGATGACAAGTCCTGCATCCGCCATGATGCCGGAAATGCTCACGTCATCGAGCGTTTCCATCGCATAGCGGACGCTGACGCCCGCATCGAGGAGGAACGGCAGTTTGAGATAGGACCCGAGGGGGAATGCCGCGTGGCCGGAGAACACATAGTCGCCGGAGGGAAGGGCGCGCCCCGTGTCACCGGAATAGAGGATGTCGCCGATGATGGGCTCGGTGAACACAAGACCGAAACCGGAGGCCGCGAGGGTCATGACGCCCGGGATGCGCCATGCGACGGCGCCGCTCCAGAGCGCCATGCCGAGATACGGATTGAACGATCCGAGCAGTGCCAAGTCCCCTTCAAGCGAGCCGAGCGTTGCGGGGTTGTAGAACACACCCTCCGCCGATCCCGTATCGGCCGCAGCCGTCTGCCCGACCGCCGCCGCCGCGCCGCCGATGCCGATGTTGAGCACATCGAACGAGCTTATCGTCTGCGCCTGAAGGGAGAGCGTGACCGCTATGATCATGCTGCAGTGTTGTATCCTCATCTGCTTATCATTACCTTCATGGTGCGTGTTTCCCTGCGGAAGGCGAGCACACATACGTAGACCCCGCGCGATGCACGCCTATTATCCAATGTCGTCAAGTCCCATAAGAGCCATCCCTCGCCGCCGGTTTCCGGGGGCCGGAGTTCCTTGAGCTTTTTTCCGGACATGGTGAATATCGTTACCGTGGTGGTCGGCTCCAGGTTGGCGAACACAATGCCGGGTCCGACTCCGCGATAGGGGCTGTAAATCGCGACCGCATTGGCGAGATTCGTCTGTGAGGTATACGCGGGCGGCTGTGCGGCGACCGTGAACGGTATGCTTGGCGATTCACGGAAATTACCCGCAGTGTTCGTCGTAACGACGTAGATGAAGTAATTGCCGACAGGTACGGTCTGCGAATTCCAATTGCAGGCGAATCCCCCGCCGGTGACCGTTGCCGGGACGTTCGTTACCGCACCGGACGTATTCGTGATGATACAGCGTGTGACGGCGATGCCGGATTCGGGATCGGCATTCGTTCCGGTGAATGCGAAGTAGAACGGGAATGGCGGGTTCGCTACGACAGCTCCTGCGGTCAGGTTCGTTATCCCCGCGGCCGGCGCCGTCGTGTCGATATTGACCACCTGCGTGTTCGTTATCATATCGGCGATGGAACTATTGCTCGCTACGGTAGTGAGCGTTACACCGCCGCTTATGGACGCAAGTGAGAGATTCGTCCACCATGCACCGGCAACGTTCGTATTGGCGAGATTGAAACTGATGCCGTTGGTGCTGAAATAGACGAAAACATTGTTGGGGGGGTATGTCCTGCCGGCGATAATAAAGGTTCCGTTCGTGAGCCATGCTGCGGGTGCGGGGTTCGTGAAGATCGCCGTCGCGAGCGGCTTGTAATCGAAAGTCAGCGCAACATTGGTGAGCAGCGGTGTTACCCCCTGCATGGCCGATTCGAATTCGACGCGATACTGGAAATAGGAACCGTTCGTTTTCAGCCCCGCAAGCGATGATATATTCGACGCCCCCGGCGTATTCGTAAAATACGTGCCTGCACCTGAAGGGCCAACCCACGGCTGCGATGCCAGGTCGGCGAGCGAATCGCCGCCGCGGACCTGCAGTTTTATGAGCACGTTGGCATAATAGTTCGCATTCGTGTTCGTTATCTTCGTGAACCCGATGCCGTTCGTACAATACAGCCCTTGTATCCCCGAAAAGGCAAGCGATTTTATGCAGCGGAATACATGGTTCGTGTTGTTCGTGGTATACGATGAGGCAACTTCTATCGGTGATGAAATGAACGAGCCGCTCGGGGCGAGGTCATAGGCGAATATGGGTTCATCCACCCAGAAGGTGTTCGATATCGGTACGCCGAACGCTGCGCCCGTTCGATTGAAAAAGGAATTGACGTTCAGATAGGCGCCGATGTAGTTCGATGCATAAAACCAGCCGTCGACATTGGTGAGAGGAAGCAATCGCAGACTGTTCGTATTGTAATTGAACTGACCGCAATTCATCCCCCAATCGGTCCATGAAGGGGATGCGTTGTCGAACCCGTATACGGTATGCCCTTTGTAGGCGAATTCGCCCTGGCATATAATGACCGAGAGGCTCAGGTTCGCGGGCGTCGGTGCGCCGGGCGGGTTGACCGATTTCGAATAGAACATGAAGAATGCGTTCGACTCATGCGTCATCGTTGCATGCGTGTTCCTGTTGTCTTTATTCCGGTGTGCCTGAATAGCAGAAGTAGTATTCGTCGATTCAATGCCCAGCTTATAGCATCCCGCTCCGTCCACTGACGTTGTTGCATCGAAGTATCGGGAGTAACTGAGGTAGTTCTGGTACCAGTCGTTCCAGCCGTACGAACTGAAATCCCCCGAGCTTGCGATGTACGACGGCCAATAATTGACAAGCGGTCTGAGGATGACACTGCCGTTGGTACGCCAGTCCGGGCAGCAGAAGTAGAGGCTGCTATCGTCGGAATAGCGGGTGCTGAATGGCTCGATCGCCGTATTGCTTGCGACGGCTGTTGCAGCTGCCGTGCGCCACAACGTTTGCTTCCACGTAATATCAAGACCGAACGCGGGGGCGGTCACCAGCAGAGACGCAATCCCCGCGGTCAGTATCCGGATGAACTGTCCCATACGGGAACTCCACGGCGGTGCATACGACCACGCGCATGTCTGTTTTTGGGATACGAAAAAGCCATAGGTGTATGTTGTTTTCACGCTGCCGTCAAAAGTCGATAAACTGCATGCGCAATTGCCGTGCAATTCCCCACAGAGTAAGGATAGAACAGCGTTGGAACTGCGTCAATGTATAAATCGGCAATTGTGTGTCTTTTCAGGCAAACTGCCCTTGCGTGCAGATGCCCGTACGGAGAACGATGCATGGCCCTCTGCGGGGCGTCAATTATCGGTCACCGGTGTGTCATTGCATTGGCGCAGATGTCATGACAATGGACGATCGTGGAAAAACATCATCGATCGAGCGGTGAATAGCGGCGCTGCGCACGGCACGGTTCTTGCGTATATCCATCATGCTCGAATAGCACGGAGGAACATTATGATGACAACAACGGTATCGACACTTGCCATAGACGGCGGTACAAAAGTGAGGACTGTGCCGTTCAGCACGGGCAGACGATATGATGATGCGGAGCGTGTGCTGGTGAACGAAGCGCTTGAAAGTCAGGACCTGTTCTACTGGTCGGGGACGATGACAAAGGCGTTCTGCCGCGAGGCGAGTGATCATTTCGGTGCACGCTTCTGCACGATGACATCATCGGGTACGGCGGCGATACATACGGCAGTTGCATCGCTTAACATCGAACCGGGGTATGAAGTGATAACATCGCCTGTTACCGACTATGGAACGCTTATAGGGCTTCTCTATCAGAACCTCATACCGGTGTTCGCCGATGTCGACGCGCATACGTACAATATCACCGCCGCATCGATACGCGCATGCATAACCCCGCGGACAAAGGCGATAATCGTCGTGCATCTGGCCGGCAATCCCTGCGAGATGGACGATATCATGGCGATAGCCGATGAGCACAGTATTCCGGTCGTCGAGGATTGCGCGCAGTCATACGATGCCGTCTATTGCGGCAGAAAGGTCGGGACTATCGGTGCCATGGGCTGCTTCTCGCTCAATGCGTTTAAGCATATCGGTACGGGCGACGGCGGATTTGTCCTCACGAACGACGAGGCGATGTATTATCGGAACCAGAACTATGCCGATAAATGCTACGACCGCCACGCGCGCGGTGTCCGTATGACCGCGCTCGCGCCGTGCTACCGCATATCGGAGCTGCAGAGCGCTGCTGGACGGGGTCAGCTCACGAAACTCGACGGCATCATCACGCGCCGCAGGCGCCTAGGGACATTGCTCACCGAACGCATACGCGATATCGACGGGATACACACGCACCGCGTTCAGGATCATGCGCTCTCATCATACTGGTTCTACATGCTCCGCATCGATACGGATTCCTTCGCCGTCGGTCGCGATCGCTTTTCCGCGGCGCTCACCGCGGAGGGCGTACCCGCGGGTGCGGGGTATATCGCACGGCCGATCTATTGCGAGCCGGTGTTTCGGGAGAAAAGTTTTTTCCCGGGTGTGTGGCCGGCGGAGGTGATAGCCGGGAAGCGCTATTCGTATGATGCGGGGCTGTGCCCGATCGCGGAAGAGGTGCTGCGTACGGCGATACGGCTTCCGATACATGAATCCTTCTCTGAGAACGATATCGAGGATATGGTGAAGGCGATCAGGAAAGTCGGCCAAGCATATCGAGCATCCCGTTGACGAAGGTAAGCGGATGCACCGGGCAGCCGGATACGTAAAGGGCGATAGGGTTTTTATCGATAAATTCGCGGTCGAGCGCCTTTGACGATGCGAATACACCGCCGGATATCGCGCATGACCCGAAGAGTATCATCATCTTCGGCTCGGGTATGGCGCGCATGGTGTCTTCGAGTGCGGAAGCCATATGCTCGGGGATGGGCCCGGTTATGATGATGCCGTCGGCATGACGCGGGGATGCGACGATATCGATGCCGAATCGTCCTATGTCGAAGTTCACGTTCATCGAGGCGCTGAGCTCAAGCTCGCAGGCATTGCAGCCGCCCGCCGATACTGAACGCAGTTTGAGCGATCTGCCGAATATCCGCTTGATGCCCTTGCGTACGCGTACGGCATTCGGGTAGAACGTGTCGTGAGTTGCGCCGCTCTTCACGATGAGCCCTTCCCGCGAATCGGCGGCGAGCTTATGGAAATTCGAGAAGTGTATCGCATTCGGACAGGCGCGCTCACAGTCACCGCAGAACACGCATTTTCCCATGTCGATGGAGAGCGGGTCCATCCGTATCGCTCCGGCAGGACAGACATCTTTCAATGCTGCAGTATCGCATTTCGAGCCGTCGATGATCGGGAATCCGCGGAACTTCGGATGAACCACTGCTCTCCGGACATCCGGTATGTACTGGCAGCCCTGGCGTAAGCGCATCGATAAAAGGCTCATGGCATCACCTCAGAGATCATGTCCGGAATATGATAGATCGAAGCTTTTATTGCAGAGCGGGAAATCGGATACGCCCTCGCCGCGCAAAGCGAGCGCAAGACCGAACCAGTTGTTGAACGATGCATCCTTCACTTTATACCGCGCAAAGGCGCCGTGTGCATCGGTAATAACGGCGTGTATCGTCTCCCCGCGTACACCTTCCACCATCGCTATCGTCATGCGGTCCGGTGCGAGCGATGGCGGTTTGGAAAGGATATCTCCTCTGGGGAGATGCATGAGCGCTTCGCGGATGAATCGCGAGGACTGCTGTATCTCAAGGAATCGGATATAGCCGCGCGAGAACACATCCCCGCCGTCGAGCGTCACCGCGTGTATCGGGCGTTCGCGATAGGCGCCGAACGGATGTGCCGAACGGATGTCGCGCGGGAGGCCGGATGCCTTCGCGGCAACACCGACAAGCCCTGCTGCATGGGCTGTCCTTTTAGTGACAATGCCGGTGCGTTCGAAGCGCGAGCGTACGCCGGCGGAGTCGAACATCGTTTCACCCATCATGATGACATCGTCGAGCGTCGAATCGATTATGCTGACGAGCGTTCCGGTGTCCGCCGCATCGATGTCATGGACAACGCCGCCGGGACGTATGAGTCCGCGGCCGAAGCGGCTGCCGGAGAATGAGAGGAGCGCATTGATGATAGCGGTGCGCCGCGCCTGAAAGAACGAGCACGCGCTGAGATATCCGACGTCGTTGGCGAGCGCCGAAAGATTCCCGATATGCACGCCCACGCGCTCCATTTCAAGCGCTACAGCGCGAATGGCGAGGGCACGGTCGGGGGTATCGCATGCGGCAAGCGCCTCCACGGCATGCGCGTAGCAGGATGCATGCGCAACGGCGTCGTATGTGATCGATTCCGCGAGCGCCGTTTTTCCGAGCGCATCGCCCTGAAGGAACAGCGATTCAACACCGCGATGCTGATACCCGAGCGCTATCTCAAGATGATGCACCGTTTCGCCGGTACACTGGAAACGGAAATGCCCCGGTTCTATGACGCCGGCATGCACCGGGCCGACGGCGACTTCATGCACCTCCCTGCCGTCCATGGAAAAGAACGGGTGATCGCCCATACGTGTCTGCGTATCGATGCCGGACCGTACCGGTTTGAGCCACGGATGCCCGACGGGCCGTATGCCCGTGTCTTCCCAGAACTCGCGCTCGAACAGGTGGAACGACGGTACATCGGGTGTGAGCGATTGGTACTCATCGCCTGCAGGGAAGCGCGACGACGATACGAGGAGTTCCGACGTGTCATCCTCTGCGAGCACGACGTAGAGCGTCACATCGTCCGCGTGCCGTGTTCCGAAGAAAAGGACGACGCGCATGCCGCCGCGTATCTTTTTCATGATGTCGCCGCGTAATTCGGAGAATACCGGTGAAGGGACGTCGCCTGTTCTGAAGGAGCGGGCATTCGCTGTCGTGAGCCAATTCGCGGTCATTTCATCGCCCCGTTCAGGGATGT
>JBBTBY010000177.1 GCA_038043445.1 Spirochaetota bacterium | reverse complement strand
ACGCGCGGCGAAATTCCATGCCGCCTGCGATTTCGTGAACGGCACGGGGCTTGTGAGCACGCCGCTCCTCATGGAAAAGCTCGGCGTGAAGCTTACGGCGGTCAACAATGCGCTTACCGGCACCTTCGCCCATATGGCCGAACCCTCGCCGGCGACGATGCAGGAGTTATCAAGGCTGGTCAAACGCACGAAAGCGGATATCGGCTTCATTCAGGACCCCGACGCCGACCGTCTTGCGCTCACCGATGAGCGCGGTACGATACTTTCCGAGGAATACACGCTTGCGCTCTCTGCCGAGCATATCTTCTCCAAAAAAAAGACCGACGCGGCGGTGAACCTTTCAACGTCACGGATGATCGATGATGTGGCGAAGAAGTACCGCCGCACGGTGTTTCGCACAAAGATAGGCGAGATAAACGTGAGCGAAACGCTTCGCCGGAAAAAGCTGTATTTCGGCGGCGAAGGGAACGGCGGCATCATCATACCGTCGATATGCCCGGGGCGCGATTCGCTTCTCGGCATGGCGCTTCTCCTCGAGATGATGGCCGTGCGCGGGAAGCGGGTGAGCGAGCTCGTATCCGAGCTGCCGGCGTATCGCATCATCAAGGATAAAGTCGAAGCGAAGGGCATCGATGTCGATACGTTATACTCCGCTTTGAAGCGGACGTTCTCCGGCGCGCACTTCAGCGAGATAGACGGCATACGTGCCGATGTGGATGAGGGATGGGTGCATGTGCGAACGTCGAACACGGAGCCGGTGATACGCATCATCGCGGAAGCGAAGGACGAATTGTCTGCGAGAGAGCTCATCGAAAAAGCGATGAGAGTGATACGATAGCATAAGCAATACGATATCTCCGATGCATTTGCCTTTTCATCTTTTCGCATTATATTATCCAAGCGCTTGTATTTAAGCAAAAGAGGCAAAAATGATAGAATTCATGAAAAAGCTTGAAAATGAGGCCGGAAAGAAGGCGAAGAACTTCGCAAAAAGGATATCATCGAGGATACTCGGCGGGAATATCGTATTCCAGGCTGAGTATCACCATAGCGTTGAGCCGATACCGCTTAAGAAGTCTATCGACCTTTCGCGAAAACCCATTGAAGAGGGTGCAGCGTGGGGCAAAACTTGGGAGAGCGGGTATTTCAAGCTCACCGCACGGGTACCCTCTGAGTGGAAAGGGAAGATCGTTGCGGCGAACATAGACCTCGGCGGTGAATCGCTTATCTATGACGAAAAAGGCATCCCGCTCTATGGGCTCACCAACGGGTCAGTATTCGCTGCGAATTATTCCAAGGATGTGTACCGCATCTTCGAACCGTGCAAGGGCGGCGAGAACGTAACGCTCTATATCGAAGCCGCTGCGAACGGACTGTTCGGCGTCAATCGTCAGCCTGACTCAGAACGTACTGCCCCGACGCGCCACGGCGAGTACAAAGGCGAAGTAAAGCGCATACGCCTGTGCACGTTCGACGAATCGCTCTGGCATCTCTGTCTCGATGTGAACTTCCTTGTCGATCTTGCTTATCAGCTGGAAGAGGACAGCGTTCGACGCGCGCGTATTTTCCGCGGTATTCAGAAAGCGATAGTCGCGTTCGCTGATGATGATGCCAATGCCGAAAAAGCGCGTGCCATACTCGCACCGTTCTTCAAGGACAGGAACACCACCGCGCTCAATTCAGTCGCTGTCGGTCATGCGCATATCGATGTCGGCTGGCTCTGGCGCATACAGGAATCGGAGCGCAAGGCTGCACGGACGTTCGCCAGCCAGATAGCGAATATCAAGCGATATCCGGGCTATGTGTTCGGCGCATCGCAGCCGGTGCTTTATCAATTCGTCAAGGATAATTATCCGGAGCTCTATGCGGACATCAAGAAAGCGGTGCGTGACGGGAGCTGGGAGCTGCAGGGCGGCATGTGGGTGGAAGCCGATTGTAATATCATAAGCGGCGAATCGATGATACGCCAATTCGTGCATGGGAAGAATTTCTTCAAGGACGAATTCGGCGTCGATGTGAAGAATCTCTGGCTCCCCGACGTGTTCGGCTACTCGGCGAATCTTCCGCAGATACTGAAGCGCACGGGCATCGATTTCTTCCTCACGCAGAAGATATCCTGGAGCCAGTTCAATGTGTTCCGGCACAATACGTTCATCTGGCGCGGCATAGACGGGAGCGAGGTGATAACCCATTTCCCGCCGGAGGACAATTATAACTCCATGCTCATGCCGGGGCCGTTCAAGCGCGCCGAGCGCAATTTCAAAGAAAAAGCCTTTCTCGATGAATTCATGACGCTTGCCGGCATCGGCGACGGCGGCGGCGGCCCCAAGGAAGAGCACATCGAAGCGGGGCTCCGGGCGCGCGACTGCGAAGGCATACCGCGGAACAGCTTCGGCAAAGCGGATGCGTTCTTCGACAGGCTCGCGAAACGCGCCGACGAGCTCGATGTGTTCTCCGGCGAACTCTATCTCGAACTGCACCGGGCCACGCTCACCACACAGGCGCGGACGAAGCGGTATAATCGCCTTCTCGAGAACAGGCTCCGCCAGACGGAGGCTCTCTGCGCTTTGGCACCGCTTACTTCCTATCCGCGCAAAGAGCTTGACGCCGTGTGGAAAATGCTTCTCACCAATCAGTTCCACGACATCATACCCGGCTCGAGCATCAAGCTCGTGTACGATGATGCGCACCGTAATTACGAGAACGCTCTTGCGACGTGCAACTCCCTCATCGAAACAGCATCGAAGGTGCTCTGCGACAACGCCGCGGATACGGTGACGCTTTTCAACGGTATCTCGTATCCGTATACCGCATCGATAACGCTTCCTGACAGCTGGAACGGCGCAGTACGTGCCGACGGTGTCCCGGTCGCGGTACAATCGGAGAACGGGGCAGCGATAATGCGTACGCGCATAGAGCCGAACTCGATGGCGGTCATCACCAGGGAGTCGAACGCGAAAGCCGCGTCTGAAAAGAAGGAACTTGTTCTTGAGAACGATCTGATACGATACCGGTTCTCAAAGGAAGGGCGGCTCATCGAAGCATTCGATAAAGAAGTGAAACGCCCGGTCATCCGTGACGGTGCCGAGGCGAATGTGATCTCGCTCTACGAAGATCATCCGAACAATTGGGATGCGTGGGACATCGATCATGATTATGACGAAGGCATCCTCGAAACGGCGAAATGTGTTTCGGCAAGCGCGGTGAGCGCCGGAGATGCGCGGTCATCCGTGCGTTTCTCGTTCACGGTGAGCGCATCGACGATAGAGCAGACGGTGACGCTCGACGCCGATTCGAAACGCCTGACATTCGTGACGAAGGTGAACTGGGATGAAGCGCATCGCATGCTCCGCGTCGCTTTCCCGGCGGCGGTACGCTCCGACGAAGCGGCGTTCGACATCCAATACGGCTACGCCAGGCGACCGACGCATACGAACACATCGCTTGATTTTGCGAAGTTCGAAGTAGTGGGACATCGCTATGCGGACCTTTCTGACAACGACTATGGGGTCGCGCTCCTCAACGACTGCAAATACGGATACAAGGTGCGCGGAAATATCCTCGATCTCAATCTCCTGCGCTCGCCGCGCGATCCGGACCCCGATGCGGACATCGGCACCCATGCGTTCACGTATGCGCTTCTCCCGCACGCGGGAACGCTCACGGAGTCGAATGTCATGGCCGAAGCGGAACAGCTTAACATCGCTCCACTCATGCTCAATGGAAAAATGAAAGCAGCCGTACCCATCTCGGTTTCCGGCAACGGCATATCGATGAACGTGCTCAAGAAAGCGGAGAAGGAAGAATGCATCATCATTCGCCTTGTTGAGACACACGGGAAGAATTCAGCAGGCACGATACGGATGAAGGGCGCTATCGTTGAAACAAATCTTATGGAATGGGAGAATGGGAAGAAAAAGAGCGTGAACGACGAGTATGCTGTATCGCTTGCGCCGTTCGAGATTCGGACGTATAAAGTGTATTTATCGTGACGAATAACCCCTATCCCCGCCCTACGGGCACCCCTTCCCCCTTTGAAAAGGGGAAGGGGAATTCAAATCGTATGTTTTACTCCCCTTTCCCTATCTCTGACGTGCGCCTCTGGCGCAGCTGGCGGCAAAGCCGCCACGGGTGGAAAGGGGCCGGGGGAAGGGGTTCATAAGGAGTGACCATTGCCAGTCCGCCTCAAAGATATCGCCGAATCGCTCCATCTCGATCTCTCCACGGTCTCGCGTGCACTGCGCGATGATGCGCGCGTGCATGCAGATACGAAAAAAACCGTATTGGCGGAAGCGGCACGTCTGGGGTATAGACCGAACCTTCTCGCACGGCGCCTTGCCGTCGGAAAAACGAAGACCGTGTGGCTTATCCTCCCCTCGCTCGGGTCCCCGATAGAACGCGAACCGGCGGAACATGCCGCGGCATTGCTCTTCGAACATGAATACGATCTCATGATCGTGCAGCACAGGAACGATGCCGCTGCATACGAGCGCATTCTCGGCCGACTCTCCGAAGGGCTTGCTGACGGCGCGCTCATCATCCCGGGGCCGTATGCAGATCCACCGTTCGAGGAAGTACTTGTGCATGCCGGGTATCCCCTCGTATTCATCGACCGGCATCCGAAAAATCTCGGCACACCGGTCGATGTCGTCACCACGGCGAATGAGAAGGCGGCATACGATCTTACGATACGCTGCATCCGTGCCGGTGCAAAGCATGTGATCGCCGGTTTTAATGAAGGTAATCCCGTAGCCGATGCGCGGAACGCCGGCTGCCGGCGTGCGGGTGAAGAGCGGAATGTACCGTGTCAATTCATAACGGACGGGATAAGGCCTGAAAATTCGGACCATACGGCTGTCATCGGATCATCGGTGCCGTTCCTGAGAAATACTGCGCAGCTATTGACCGGAGCGATCATCGGCGGCGTGTTCGATAATTGGCCGGGGGCAGCGCATCCGTTCAAGGAAGTGCATGTCTGCGTACAGGATTTTCCGGCAATGGCAAAAACCGCGGTCACGGTCATTCTCGGCCGCATAGCGGGCACAAAAGACGATGCCCGGATATGCGAGGTTACTGCGAAGCAATTTCTGACGGTGCGCTGATCATTTCCGAAACCGTTCCTGCGATCATCACTCTGCATCTCCTTCACGGGCCAGAACACTCAGCGCTTCTGATCCGTCGGCGCGGGAACGTTCTGCGACGGTGCTTTCGCCCCCGCAGGCTTCGGATATGACTTCGCCACACCGAGTTCGCGCTGATACATCTGCACCGGCAGCCCCGGCGGGTCCATGCGTACGACGTCGCTGCCGCGCCAAGTGATGTGCATCGAGAGCCCGCGAACGGTCTCATGCGACACTCGTTCATTGAGCGCATGCGTGAGAACGATGACGTCACCGCGTGATGCCTTTTCAATGAGCATGCAGTTGTCACGGTAGGCGACTGGACGCGCCGTGCCGTTCACCGTGACAGAACACTGTTCACCCATCCAGTCATAGTGACGGATGAGGACATCGCCGTCAGTGCGCATCGTCACGTGCATCGATCCGTCATTGGGGTATCCTGTCTTGATAACCGCGGCGGACGATTCGCGCGGGATAGGGAAATTGATGTATATGCCGCCGTTCTTTTCCTCGATGGTCTTTTCATACACCATACCGAGCGCGACCGGTGCCGTGCCGACGCAGCATCCGGCAATCGAGCGGAAGCGTGAGAGCGAAAGTGAATTCGGCTCTCCGCCGCCCGACCAGCCGCCGACAGCACGTGTATCGATGTTCTTCCACGTATAGCCGTTCTCGTCGGCTTTATCCGCAGTGCTTATGAAGCATCCGTCCTTTATCTGCTGTTCGGTAAGCTGATTGCGCGTGTACTTATTGATGAGGTCCCAGTAATCATATCCGAGTTCGACCGCTTCGAGCGCGAACACGATCATATCCTTGATGCAGCATGTCTCGCAGTGTTCCTCTTCCATCGGATGCCACTGCGCATACTCCGGCACCCAGCCGAATTCCGAGCTCAGCGAGCGGACATACTCGAATATCTGCACCGCTTTTTCCACATAGCGCTCGTTCTTGATGAAGCCGCCAAGTTTGACAAGTCCTATCGCGAACCACACCGCTGAATGCACATGCCCGAAGAATTCCCCCTTGTAATTGAAGTAGCGCGAAAGCCCGAGCATATGATTCGCTATGCCGACGGCAAGATCGAGTGCGACCGTATCCTCGAATTCTATTGCGCGTGCGACGAGCGGCTCCAGGAGCACCGCATTCCTGATGGACGTTTCGCCGCGGCCGGTGACGCGCTCATCGACGAAACCTTCGTTCGGCAGATAGATATCGCTCGGGAATTCGTATACCGTTTCGCCCATGGGGAAATCGCCCGACCAGAATGTCCGTGTGGTGCGCTGTATCGCGAGCGACCGAAGCCCTTCTACAAGACGTTTCGACTTATCGTATGCATCGCTGTTGTTCGGTTCGTCACGGCAGAGCTGATTCATTCCCGCGAGCACCCATCCCATCTCGTGGAACGATGCATGCTGCGTGTTCGACCAGGGATACGGTTCGTGATAGCGAAGGCTCTTCGGGCCCCATGAGCGCAGGAGATGACGTTTCAATCCGCCTTTGACGGCGTTCGACCGCTCGGTGGCACCGTTCATCTTTTCAAGCGCGACTATCGCCTCATACCAGCTCGCAACGAGCTCAGCATCGTCGACGCGCACATGGCGCGCATACGCGGGGGATTCGTTTATCTGTATGAACCAGTAGGGAAGATGGTCGTACGCCTCATCGACCATGGACGTTATGTAATTCATGCCGCGCGCGGCGACCGCATGGATATCGAATGGTTCGTATCGGCGCATAGGGCCTCCCCGAATGAATTGCTGTGGCGGACGGTATATCGATAATATATACAAAGCGATGTTCTATTGCGTTCAGTATTTCATGGTATAAAATATCGCACATGGCGCATACCGCGTTCGGTGATCGTTACATTCCCATGAACGGCAATGCCGGCATTACCCGTCTCGGACGCCGCGTGCTCACGAAAGCCGGCGAACCGATGCAGGCGCATCGGCATCCGGGAGCGATCGAGCTTTCGTTCGTCGCCAGCGGGGAATTCACGCAGGGCGTACGCATCGGGCCTGCGTATAGATATTATCTTCTCAACGGCGGATCAGCGCAGGTATTGTTTCCCGACGAGCATCATGGCACGGGGGATTTTCCCCGCGGCAAAAGTCTTTTCTATTACATCGTCATTCCCCGCTTCGGAAAGGAAGATTTCCTTGGGCTGGGCCGATCATTGAGCGTATCGCTCGCGAGGCGGCTCGGTTCGCTTCGCGGCATCATCGTACGGCGGGCTGCATTCCTTCAGCCATCGTTCGAACGCCTCATCACGCTCTGCGCCGAACGCCCCGACGGCTATCGGGCAGAAGCGCCCCTCCTTTGCGCCGATATGCTCATGCGCCTGTGCCGCCTCCGCGATGAACAGCACAGCCGTACTCCGTCGACAGCGGCCGCAGCGCAGTATCTTTCCGAGCACTGCACCGAGAACGTTTCATCGGCAATGATCGCGGAGACGATGGGTGTTTCTGTTGCGCATGCCTACGCGCTCTTCAAGCAGGATATCGGGATGACGCCGCATGATTATCAGCTCCGCGTGCGTATTGAACAAGCAAAGAGCCTCCTCTCCGAAGGAACGCACCCGGTCACCGATATCGCATATGACCTTTCATTCTCATCGAGCCAGTATTTCGCCGTCGTATTCCGACGGTTCACCGGCACGACGCCGGCGTTATGGCGAAAGCGCAGCGCATCATAATAGATCCCCTCCAGCGGAATGCGGGCGATATCGCTCAGCGGGATTGACGGTTATCGATGTTGGAATATACTGTGATCATGTTCGTGCGAATCTCTATTGTGATCTTCACGGCCGCTTTGAGCGTGAATGCCATCGATACGTCAGTCCGCAGTCAAGCGGTCTCCCAAGCCGACACGGCCGCGTTCTGCGATCGATTATCAAAGGCTCTCACGAAGCACGGTGATACGATCATCGGCAGCGGGGTTTCGTCGCTCAAAGGCAAGAGCGCCGACGGCATGATGGCATCGGTATTCCATCTCATGTTCGAGACGACGGGCAATACGAATTATCGTGCGGCGGCGGTAACGATCGCCGAACGTATCATAGCGGAGATGAAGGCGACGAAGTTCGGCGTCATCTACATCAAGGAAAAAGAAAAGGGCGGCGAAAGTATCTCAGGCGGAGGGCCGCCTGCTTTCGGGTTCTATACTGCGGAAGCAGCGCGGATATTCTTTCTGGAAAAGCGATATGACGAGGTCCAGTATATCGCTGCCGTGCTCGATGCCTTTCCCTGGAGTGAAGAGGGCTGGTGGGCGGCCACTGTCGATATCGCAACGGGAAAGCCCAAAGAGCCGATGAGCAAGCCCTCGCCGATAAACAAGAATGCTGCGATCGCAATGGCGGTTGGCATGATAAGCGAATATTGTAAGGGCGTGAATGCGCCGTTGTCCGCCCGACTGAAGAGCAAAGCCGACCGCTGTTTGAAGAAGATCATCGCCGCACAGGAGGCCGACGGCTTCTGGCATTACAGTCTCTCAGGGAATGACCCGAACAACAAGGACATTCTCGGATATTTCATGCTCACGACGGAAGTGCTCATGCGTCTCAGGGAATATGCGCCATCATTCCGCGGACTGACACTGACCGATGCCCTGGGACGGGCCGGCGCATTCGCATTCGCCTCCATCGCGCCGATGACCGACCCGAACACGAACAAAGCGTGTTCACGCTGGAGTACGAGGGAAACCCCCGCACATTACAGCGTTTCCGCTGACGGGGAAAAGCTCAAACGTACGTTCCAATTAGGGTGCGTGCTCATTGCCGGCGGATATCATGCCGAAGGGATGAAGATCATCGATCATGCGCTGAAATATTTTCCGTACGGCGATGCGGGTATGGACGGCGCGCATGCGGCCTATCCCGGCGCATTCATTCTGTCTATCCTCAGGCATTAGTAGCGTTTTTTTGATCGATATGCCGACGGCGATACGCCGACACGTTTCTCAAATTCTTTCGTAAAATGCGACGAATCGTAAAACCCGACGGACAGCGCTATATCGGTGAAAGGGAGCTTCGTCGTCATGACGAGATATTTCGCCTTTTCAATGCGCAGTCTATTGACGTATTCCGGGAACGGAAGTGAGAATGCTTTCTTAAACCCCGTTGACAATGCCTGCACGGACATTCCAGCATGCCGCGCTGTTTCCGCGACTGAAAGTTTGCGCTGATAGTTGTTCCTAATGTGATCCACCGCACGGGCGATACCGCTTTCCCCCGCAGGGGAGGAGATCGAAAGAAGAGAATGCAGAAGTGAAAGAAAGGAAATGCGGAGCGCCTCCGACGGTTTTCCTGCAGTACGGACAAAATTATCGGCGACATCGAAGAAGCGCATCGCCATTCGCCTGGCATCCGCCGATGAAAGCATCAGCAAAGAGATCGTCCGTGACTGCACGAACGGTGCAAACAGCCTGAACTGCAGAAGCGCATCGACGGTTAGCGATGCGGCGCTGCTCTCTACGGACTCAGGGGCAAAACGAACGCTCGCCCAGCAGCAGGGGCCTTTCCCTTTCATACGATGAACACGCCGATGATCGATAAAAAGCACGCTGCCGGGCGTAACATCGTGTGCGGCATCCTTTTCCTCATAGTACGCATTGCCCATCACCATAAGAATGAGCTCTAGATTGCCGTGCCGGTGAAAGGGGGATGCGTATTCCTCGCCGTCATCGATGGTCATTACCTGGGGGATGATGCCGATGCTTTTCCCAACGGCATTCATCTGTATTTCGCCTGACGTTCCGGGAGCCGAGAAATAACGGCGCTGCAGATAGCTGTTGTATTCGTTGAATGGCCGGTCGGAGATCCGGAAGAGATTGAACACGGGGTCGAGTACGTCCATTGGTGTGATTTTACAAAGCGCCGTGATTTATTACAAGCCGCATCGCGGATTTGTCGCTATTATGTATCCGACGCTGATAAGGAGCATGACAATGACACGTATACGAGGGCTTATTGCAGCACCGTTCACGCCGATGGATGCCGACGGGGCCATTGCACTCGCTGTTATACCGGCATACGCTGCAAAACTGAAAGAAGACGGGATAGCCGGCGTATTCGTGAACGGCACCACCGGCGAAGGTCATTCGCTTTCTTCCGATGAACGATATGCGCAAGCAGAGGCATGGATTCGCCATCGTACCGAAGATTTCAGGGTCATCATCAATACCGGGCACACGGCGCTCCCGGAATGTATCGCCTTCGCGCGGCATGCGGAGCACATCGGCGCGGACGCTGTCGGGCTCATGCCGCCGAATTACTTCAAACCGTCGACGGTAGAAGACCTCGTGCGCTTCTGCACGGAGGTAGCATCTGCCTGTCCCGCCACGCCGGCGTATTATTATCACATTCCCTCGTTCACCGGCGTCTCGTTCCCGATGATAGCATTCCTCACTGCTGCCGAAGAAGCGATACCGAATCTCACGGGCATAAAGTTCACGTATGAGAACATCATGGATTATGCGCAATGCCTGTCATTCAGGAACGGCGCATACGATATGGTCTTCGGACGCGATGAATTACTCCTTTCGTCGCTTGTCGTCGGTGCACAAGGAGCCATCGGGAGCACGTATAATTTTGCCGCGCCCCTTTATCACGGGATAATGGAGGCGTTCGCTGCCGGCAACGTGGATAGTGCCCGCGAGGGGCAGGCGAAAGCGGTCGAGATGATCAGCGTTCTCAATCGATACGGCGGACTTGCCGCGGGGAAAGCGATCATGAAAATGAGCGGGATCGATTGCGGGCCGGTGCGATCGCCGCTTCATTCATTATCGCATGATTCAAAAAAATCTTTATTCGAAGCGTTCACCGCCCAGGGGCTATTCCTTTCAGCAGCGGAGGCGGTCATATGATACTCACGCACGTACGCCGGATGAACGAGTATCGTTCACTGCACCCCGATTTTTCAAGCGCGTTCGATTTTCTTACACGCATCGATCTCAGCTCGCTTGCCGACGACCGATACGACATTGCCGGAGAACGAGTCTACGCGACGATATCGACCAAACAGGGGCGCGCGCGGAGCGAAGGCAAGCTGGAAGCACATCGCAGCTATATCGATATACAGTACGTCATCAGCGGTATCGATGAGATGGGTTGGAAGCACCTATCGGCATGCACGAAGGTCAATACCACCTACGATGCGGAAAAGGATTACGAGCTTTTCGACGACGCCCCCGATGCATGGATACGCACATGCCCGAAGCATGTCGCCGTGTTCTTTCCGTCCGATGCGCATACACCGCTCATATCGAAGGAAGTGCTCAGGAAGGTAGTTATTAAAGTTCATGTACGATAAGGAGCTGTCCATGGATTCACGTGAACGAGTAATGACGTCCGTATCGCTCGGGAAGCCCGACCGTATTCCCCTCGATTTCAGTGCGAATGAAGCAACGCTTTCGCGTCTGCATAGGGACCTTAACACGAGAACACATCATGAGCTTCTCACCCGTTTGCATGCGGACATTATCGACATTCGCGGTGTTGTCGACCCCTTGTATCGGGGGCCTATCCCCAGGCAACGGGAACTTCCCGGCGGCATTGCTGAGAATTTCTGGGGATGGCGGACAAAAGTAATGCAGACGCCCACCGGGGCTGAAACAAGTTACTGTGATTTTATCCTTAAGGACTGTACCACGGTGGAAGAGCTCATGACGCATCGATGGCCGAAAGCGGACTGGTTCGATTTCAGCGGATTTTCTGAGCGGCTTGGTGAGTGGCGCGGATTCGCCGTCATGGCGTCGGGCGCGAGCATATGGCAGCATCCGACATTCCTGCGGGGCATCGAGCAATTGCTCATGGATATCCTTATCGCGCCGGACATAGCCGCGTTCATGATCGATACGTTCACCGACTTTTATATCGATTATTTTGACCGCATGTTCAGCGCCGCCCCCGGCAGGATCGATATTCTGCGCATCGCTGATGACCTCGGTATGCAGGACAGGCTTCTCGTAAGCCCCGATGTGTTCAGGGATATTTTTGTTCCGCGGCTTCGGCGTATCATCGATATGGCGAAAAGTCACGGCGTGAAGGTGATGTTCCATTCCTGCGGCGCTATCGTTCCCCTCATCGACTCGATAATAGACGCCGGCGTCGATATACTCGATCCGATACAGGTGACGGCGAAGGGCATGGATCCCGCCATGCTCAAGGAGCGATTCGGCACCCGTCTATGCCTCCACGGCGCTATCGACACGCAATATCTTCTCCCGTGCGGCACGCCCGCGGACGTGCAGAACGCCGTAATCTCAATGGCTGATATACTCGGCGAGAACGGCGGCTTCATCATGTCGCCGAGCCATGTGTTGCAATCGGATGTTCCCACTGATAATATAATCGCATTGTACGACACAGCATCGCAGCGGCGGTATAGCAAAGTACGTATGACCAGGGAGGCGATATGAAAAATCTGATGCACGAAGAGATGCTCATGCTCAAGCGGTGGAACACGCCGACCATCTATAATGGATGGGAACAGATCACGAAACACGATATCACGAAAGGCTTCAACCGCGAGGAGACGCGCGATTTCATGCCGCAGATGGGGCCGATGGTCGGACGCGCGATAACCGTCGTGTTCGAGCCGAGTAAAAAGGAACATCGCGAGACAAATCCGAACGCGTGGTCGCAGTACCGGGAATATGTGGCATCGATATCGGGACCGAAGATCGTTGTCGTACAGGACCTCGATAAGCCGGATGTCGTCGCCGCGTTCTGGGGCGAGGTAAATAGCAATATACACCGATCCCTCGGATGCATCGGGACCATCACCGACGGCGCGGTCCGCGATGTCGATGAAATGGCGAACGCGGGGTTCAAAGCGCTGGCGCGCCGCATGTGCGTCGGGCACGGATTCAGCACACCGGTGCGCTGGAATTGTGAAGTGGAAGTGTTCGGCTGTCCCATAAAACCGGGGCAATTGATCCATGC
>JBBTBY010000176.1 GCA_038043445.1 Spirochaetota bacterium | reverse complement strand
GTGCGGAGGTTGAGGCTGACTGTGCGGAGGTTGAGGCTGACTGTGCGGAAGTCGACGCGGTATTTGTTGCTTCGGAGGTATTCGAATTCAAAGGGCGACGAATATCCGCAAGATCGCTTTCAGCCTTCCGCGCGTCCTCTGCGCCTGCTGCGCGGAATAAAATATCATATTCGCTGTTCGGATTCATGAGCGTAAATCCGCGGAGCTTCACCCTCGCTGCGGATGCATTGTCAATGGCTATCGTACGCATGCGATAGGAAGTGATGACATTCGTTATATTGAAGAGCAGCTCTTTCGGCTTGCCATTGGCAGCCACATAATCGATGCCGAGTATTACCGTGACCCCGTTCACGGCAGATGAATTTGATCCGGCGACAGGATACGGCACGACCGCTGCAGGAATGGCATTGCCCGCCCTCGACGAAAATTGCATCCGATCGAGAGCGGGGATGATGGTCTCCCCGTAGAGTATGGTCCCGCTGTAGATGATGCCGGTCATTTTTTCAAGATCGAAAGTCCCATCGAGATCATTCGATACGGCAGCACTCATCGATGCCGGCATTGCCGTTCTCGGGGCATATTTCGCGCGCAAGAGGACGACGAAGTACAGTTCTCCCTGCACGGTCATCTCCGGGGTAAGCGGCAGAAAAATACGGGACCGGGGCGTGAGGGTGAGCGTGTCTTTTCGAGGGAAAGCGCTCGCTTCGATCATGCCGATGAGCCGCTGCCGAGCGCTCACGCCTCCATGCGCCCCGTCGGGCTCATTCGCAAAACACCGCTGTCCGAAAACCGCAAGAAAAAAATACGCTGTCGCAGCGAACAGAACGCCCCGCAACACTGTCCTCAGCATTGCGGGGCGTTTATCATCACAGTATATCGGCACACTGTATCCCGTCGCACATATTCACGACGACACATGCCCGCACGGCGACGCCCTCAAGGGAAACTTCGCCATGCGATACGACAACAGAAAAACGGTATGCTACAAACTCAGCATCAATGCGATATTCAACGAAACATACAAGTTCCGTATCGAATCCGGCAGGAAGCCTTCAACCGAGACCGACGGGACTATGCTTACCGCCGGGCTGAGATTCGCCGTATAGCCGAAGCTGAGCTTTACGCTGGTAATATTTTCCATGGACTCAAGATGATAGGTTACGCGGGTTTTCACATTGAACAGACTGGCGTTGAGGTAGATATTCTGGTACAGACCGATGCCGGCATAAAAATCGCCGAGCAGCCAATTGACATTCAAGCCGATCGGGAGATAATTCGCTGAACCGGTCCCCACAAGGGTGGTGCTGGTGAGCAGGGCATTCGTCTGATTCGTTGTAAGCGTTGCACCGGACAGCGCGAGGCTCTTGAACCCGGCTTCGAGCGAGACACCGAGGAACGAGGTCAACGAAACCGAGCACACACCGGATGCGGTAAAGATGTCCGGTTTGCCGGAGATCGCATAGTCAACGAGAGCGACCTTCCCGCCGAGCTTGATCTTCATTTTCGAATCGGCTGCCGTGGTAGCGGCCTGACCGAACACTGTTAAGGTCGCCAGTGCAAAAACAGCAGAGAATAACACAACTTTCTTCATGACAATACTCCTATTGTTTGTTAAAGGGCGATAGGAATCTATCATGTATCACGATAAATGTCAAATTCACGGTCAAACCGTTACACTGTCAGTCAACCCGCCCGCGAGCGACAGTGTGTGAATTTCTATTGCGGTAACGCAGCGAAATAATTGCAAATGGCCATGATTAGCCAGACACGAATTACACTAATTTCCACGAATTATTCGTGTTTATTCGTGCAATTCGTGTCTATCCCTCTTAATCCGGCGTTAATCTATCGGTATATTTCACCTACAAAAAAATTCACTCACTGCGCGTCCCCGCTACTTGCCGAATGTATGAAAAATGTGTATAGTTGCCCCATCCATAGAAGGAGCGGACCATGGCATTGATAGACTGGAGCGATGGACTTTCCGTCGGCGTGACCGAATTCGACAACCACCACAAGAAGCTTATAGAGATAGTAAATCGCCTGCACGATGCGATGCGCTCGGGCAAAGCGTCCGATGTCATCGCAGGCGTGCTCACCGAGCTCATCAATTACACGAAAACACATTTCGCCGCCGAGGAAGCCCGCATGGAAGAGCACGGCTTCGGCGGACGTGCCGCACACATCGAGGAACACCGCGCACTTGTCGCCAAAGTACTCGATTTCGAATCGAAATTCCGGGCAAAGACGATACTCCTCTCGGTCGATATACTCAATTTCCTCCGCGACTGGCTCGCCACGCATATCATGAAGACCGATAAGCAGTACGGCCCGTTCTTCAACGGCAAGGGAATACGCTGACCGATACGGCGCATTATGAAGGAATCGGAAGCAAAAGAACGCATCGCAGAGCTCTCCCGCCTTATCGCTCATTATAATAAGCTCTATTACATCGACGACAATCCTTCCATAGAAGATGCCGAATACGATGCGCTCATGCGCGAGCTCGGGTCGCTCGAGAAAGAACACCCGTCGCTCGCAAAGGCGGATTCGCCGACACGCACTGTCGGGACAGCGGCAGCATCGCGTTTCGAGAAGTTCAAACACCCCTATCCGATGTTCTCGCTTTCCAACGTCATGAACGAGGATGAATTCCTCGAATTCCATCGGCGCATGCAGAAGGACACCGGGGCATTATCGATCACCTATACCATTGAAGAAAAATTCGACGGGCTTGCTGTGGAGCTCATCTACCACGGCGGAAAATTTGCTACAGGATCGACACGAGGCGACGGTCACGAGGGCGAATTGATAACCGCGAATATCATGACGATATCCAATGTGCCGAAGACCATTGCAGAAAAAAAAGAGCTTATCGTGCGCGGGGAAGTGCTCCTTACCAAGGCGGAATTCGAACGCATCAACCGCGAGCGCGAGGAGGCCGATGAACCGCTCTTCGCCAATCCGCGCAATGCGGCCGCCGGATCGCTCCGGGTGCTCGATGCGAACATCACGAAAGGACGAAAGCTCCGCTTCTTCGCATATCAGGTAGCCAATTACCGGGAAGTCTCGCTCACGGGCGAAGCGGCAACGATGGACTATCTCAAAAAGCTCGGCTTCGAGATATCGGACCGTATCAGGACGGTCGATTCCCCCGAGGCGGTGCTCGCAATGTACCGCGATTTCGAGGCGAAACGCCGTGAGCTCGCATACGAGATAGACGGCCTCGTCATAAAGGTCGATGATCACGCGCTCCAGGAAAAGCTCGGCGTCGTCTCGCGTTCGCCGCGCTACGCCGTCGCGTTCAAATTCAAACCCGTGGAAGCGATGTCTGTCATCGAGGAGATAGTCATACAGGTCGGGCGCACGGGTGCGCTCACGCCGGTCGCGAAGATACGCCCGGTGCCTGTCGGCGGCGTCATCGTTTCGAGCGTGACGCTCCACAATCCCGATGAGATAAAGGCGAAGGACATCCGCGTGTCCGACACCGTCGCTGTCGTACGTGCCGGTGATGTGATCCCGAAGATTCTGCGCGTGGACATCGCTCAGCGCAGAAGCGGTACCGAGCCGTATCACTTCCCCGACCGCTGCCCCGTCTGCAACGGAGAGACCGCTGTCACCGAGGGCGAGGTGATAGTCCGCTGCATCAACGACGCATGCCCGGCGAAAATACTCAAGACGATTGAACATTTCGTATCGAAGGACTGCATGAACATCGAGGGGCTGGGAAAGGAATTCGCCGCCGAGCTCGTGACAAAGGGCCTCGTGAAGGATTTCGCCGATATCTATCGGCTCACCGGCGATGACCTTTTCACCTTCGAGCGCATGGGCGATAAGCTCAGGGACAAACTTCTTACCGCCATCGAGAAGAGCAAGCGGACGACGCTTTCGCGTTTCATCTGCGCGCTCGGCATTCGTCATGTCGGCGAAGAAACGGCGGCACTCCTCGCCAAGCGATATAAGTCCATCGATGCGGTGATGACGCTCACCCATGATGACCTTATCTCCATGGATTCCATCGGCGAAGAGGGCGCGACGAGCATCGTGTCGTATTTCAGTGACAGGAACAATCGCGCACTGATAAAGGGCATGCTCTCGCTCGGCGTGACGCCTTCGCATGAGGAGATCATCGCCGTAGAATCGCCGCTCACGGGAAAGAACGTCGTCATCACCGGCAGCATCGAAGGATATACGCGCTCACAGGCAAAGGAAGCCGCCGAGCGTATGGGCGCGAACGTTCAGTCGGCGGTATCAAAGACGACGGACATACTCATCGCGGGAGAGGCCGCCGGGAGCAAGCTCAAGAAAGCGGCCGAACTCGGGACGAAGATCATTGATGCACCGGAATTCGTCGCGATCATCAAAAAACACATGTAGTCTCATTCAGCAGGCGGGGTCGCACGACCCCGCCTGCTGAAATTAAAAAAACACTCGGTATACAAACAACCGCTGCGGAAGCACAAATATTTACTCGTTATTTCCGTTCGTATCAGCTTTCTTCTTCTTTTTCTTCTTCGGTTTTCCCGAGCCAGCCGGAGCGATCTTCCCACCCGCCGGGTTCAGTTTTTTCAGTACGGCAGACAAGCGTTCTCTCGCCGCCATCGATCCCGCATCCTTCGCATCCGCCGCGATGAGCTTCTCCTCGAACGGCGCATTCGTCATATCGAACAGCGCCCCTGCCTCATTGAGCTTATAACCGCGCTCGCGCACATACCATGTGCTGCCGAGCTGGACGAATATCCAATCGCGTGGACTACCTGTCTGCCCGCGAAGCTGCGGGGCAAAACTCCTCCCGTCGAATATCTTTTCCTTCGGGAGCGAGGCGCCGGCAAGTTCGGCGAATGTCGCGTGAAAGTCGCTGAAGTCGGCCATGTCCTTACACACGGACGCGCGTGTCGTCCCCTTCCAGTTCACAATGAGCGGCACACGTGCACCGCCCTCGAGCATCGACCCTTTCGAGCCGTTTATCTGCTTTCCATAAATAGTCCCCGACTGCTTTGCCGTTCCATTATCCCCGGTGAAGAGTATTATCGTATTCTCTCGAATCCCGAGTTTGTCGACCTCCGCGATTATCTTCCCGACGAGCGTATCGAGATAGGCGATATTGTCCGCATAATAGTCCGTAGTCGCCGCTTTGCTGTCGGGGGTTTTCTGTATCGGGCCATGCACCAAGTGCGTCGGATAGTAGAGATAGAACGGGCCGTTCCTGCTGCGCCGCATGAAATCGACGGCGAAATCGTGATAGATGTCCGGGATATATGATTCTTCCTTGAGCTCTACGGTCTTGCCGTTCTTGATGTATGAATCCTTCCAATGCCAGCCGCCGGCGGTTTCATCGGTGGCCCATTCATCAAAGCCCCAGTCGCCGGGCGTTTCGCCGACCTGCCGCCATTTTCCCGAACAGCACGTCGCGTAGCCGGCCTGCTTGAGCATGCGCGCTATCGGGTATTCGTCCTTCGACTTCGGACCGATGCAGTCATCATCGCGCCAGGAATCGTTGGAAAGCCCGCCGGTACGGAAACCGTATCGCCCCGTGTTTATGACGCCGCGCGAGGGACCGCAGAGCGGCATGGAATAGCATGTCTCGAATCGCATGCCCGTACGTGCGAGGGCATCGATATTCGGCGTAAGGTCCTTATATTTGTCCGAACCATAACAGCCCACGCCGTCCAAGCCGTGATCGTCTGATAATATCAGGATGATGTTGGGCTTTTTCGATGCTGCTGCGGAAAGCCAGTCATGCGCACCCAAAGCCAATGCCCCCGCCGTCGCGGTCGTAAGAAAATCCTTTCGCGTCATGCCCATATCATGCCTCCTCGAAGATCACTTCCATATCTACCGCCGCACAGGGAAAACGACAAGTGTTCGACGCCATGAGATACGTAAAAGTTCCACTTGCATTTTTTTCGCTGGATTATACACTGATAAAATACCGGCATTGCGGGGCTCAGAAATACCATTTCAGGTCGTAGTCGTATGCGTATGCACAATGCCGTCATCGCCCTCTGCATATCCGCTGCCGCGCTGTCGTCCGCGGTCAAACAGCGCATCGCCGTAATGCCCTTCGGGTTCTCCGGCACCAATGACACCGGTCTCGTTCAATACGCGCAGAAGGTGTTCGAACGGGAAATAGACCGTACCGACGCGGTCAATCTCATACGTTCGCATCTGTGGAAGCGCTACGTCGCCGGCGCCCTGCCGACGCCGCGGGAAACTACTGCGCTCGCCGCGTTCGGTTTCGACGCCAAGGTCGAAGGTGTCATTTGCGGTTCCATTACGCTCGGCTCGAACATAATCGTGACCTATATCGTCCATGATGTTCTTTCCGGAACGAACATGGAAGAGCGCACGATACGTTCGGCGCAGAACGAAGAATTCTATCTGTCGCTTGAAAAGGCCGCGAGAGAGAGCGCACAGAAGATATCCCGCCATTTCACGCCGAAGGAACCGGAAGTCATCGTTCGCGAACGTACCGAGCGCAGGATACGTTCCCGCGAGGGGGCGATACGTGACCATTCGCTGCAATTATCCCTCGGCGGGGGACTGCCGGACCATGCCTTCCGTACGCCGTTCATGACAACGGTGGGCGGCGCAGTGACCAATGCGCCCAATCGCTACATCGATGCTCCCACAATGATCGCTGCGGGCATCTGCTATCGCTTCCGTCAATTCGGCATCGATATTCGCGGGCAGGCGGGTATCTTTCAGGACGCGTTCATCCTGGAATCACACGCGGATATTCACTGGTGGCTCATCCCCGACACCGTGGCAGTCGGACTCATGCCGCTTCTCATGTCCGTCAATGCGCAATTCGACGCACCGCTCGCCGCGGGCGGTTCTTTCCGCGCCCCCTACGATTTCAAGGCGCTTCGACTCTTTCTTTCCCTGCGGTGCAAGCCCAACGACTTCGTTAACTTCGGTATCGCATGGATGATACCCTATGTCGAATGGGGACGGCTTGTTTTCGCAGATAGAACAGTGCCCGCCGGCGTACCGGTACCATCCATGTCGCTCATATCCATGATCACGTTCTTCGATTTCCATATCGGCGGGGGGTTCGGCATACGCGCCGATATCACCATCTTGAGCATGGTCGCATGGGATGCGGCATTGGGTCATGCTGACGCAACCGACGGCGGAGTGACCATCTCATCGCTTTCGCTCTGCGCAACATACCGCTTCGGGTGGAATTGATATGAGATATTTCATCATCATCATAGCGCTGTCCGCATCGCTCTTCGCGGCGACGAACACGGCGCGTATCCGCACGGTCGCGCTTTTCCCCCTCATGAATCTTGCCGGCAGTGGACAGCTGTCGCATCTGGCCACATCGATCCCCAACTCGCTTTCGGTGTCCCTCGTCAATACCGGCGTTTTCACCGTGCTGCCGAAGGACCGTGTATCCGCCGCAGCCTCAGGCAGGAGCGATCTCGAAGCGGCGCTCGCCGCGGGAAGACAGCTTTCCGCCGACATCGTCATCATCGGGAGCTATCATACGTTCATGAACGCCATCGACATCAATCTTGAGGCTGTCGATGTGAAGACCGCACGCGTCGTCGTCACCGAAGGCTCGCGCGGGAAAACCGGCATCGAGCTTTTCGATATCATCGAGGCGCTTTCTGCGCGAATGGTCAAACGTATGACGACCGAGCTTCCACCCCTCGATGAATACCGCGTGGAAAAGAATGTCGTGCGCGTGGAGGATGTCTATATCAATGATCTCCGGAAAGACCATAAATTCGTCTGCGGCATCGGCTACTCGGAAGAATTCGTCTGGTGGCCGAATGATTATGCAACGTTCGGCACGAGTATACGCTTCGTCGGCGGTTACGGATACGGTCCGATATTCTTCGAGTTCAGCGGCGCACCGCAATTCATCGGCATAGATTCAGACTACGTATCCGATGTCAATGTCCGTGCGGGATGGCACTTCATTGCAGAAACCCTCGCCGTACGCTTTGACTTTCACTTCCCTTTCACATTCACCCTTCTCGCCAATGTGCTCTGGACACCCGTAAAGCGGCTCACCCTGAGCGCCGGTGCGGGGTACACGTTCGCCACAGCCATGCCCGATCTTCGGGCTACGGGAGTACCGAACCTGAAAGCGGGTGTGGAATGGCTCTTCCTCGGGGAGTACGGCATACGCGTGGAGGCGTATTTCGGGATGTACGATCTTTTCGGTGAACTCGTTACCGACCTTCTTGTCACCGAAACATTCATCATGCGATTCGATTTTTAGCACAAGGGGTATCACATGCGATCTGTCATCATTCTCATCATCGGAATGCTCATTCTCGGCTGCTCGGCCAAAAAAGAGGAGGCGGTGGTACTCGCCGTTACTGGCGATGTCACCGTTTCCCTCGCGGGTGTAAAGGCTACTCCTGTCTCTCAGGGAGAAACGCTTCCCGCACATGCAATGCTGCGTACCGGAACTGGATCGACGGCCGATATTCTCATAGGCAGATCGCATATCCGCATCACGGAGAATGCCGCGTGCTCCATAGATTCGCTCCACGGGGTAAAAAGCCCGGCGACGAAAATATCCCTTGCGAAAGGCGCCCTCTTCGCAAAGGTCGGAAAACTGATGAAAGATGAATCCGTTGTCGTGGAAACGCCTGTCATCATTGCGGCGGTACGCGGAACGGAATTTGCGGTCGCTGCCGGCGGCATCCGCGACAGCGTACTCGTGAGGGAAGGCAGCGTTGCCGTACGCATGAACCTGCCGCTTACCATGGATGCATTGAAAAAACTCCCCCCCGAAGCGCGAACGCTCGCCGGCAACGAGGTCGTCGTTGCGGCATCGTACAGTGTCACCGTGGAAGCGGCAACGATGAAGAACGCCGCAATGCAGCTTGAGGGCATGGCAAAAACGAATGCCCGCATCGATACGGCGATAATAACCGCCGTGAAGAACGATATGAAGCCGGAACCGCTTTCCCGGGAAAGTGTACGTGTGCTCAAGGAATTCGATGGCATGAACGATGCGGCGCCTTTGGAAGAGTCGACCGGCACGAACATCTCACAGAAGGCGGGGCGTGCAGAGGACACCGGAAAAGGCGATGTCCTATGGAAGACAACACTTCCCTCCGCGATAAAGTCCGATATCATACGTTCGGGTGATGACATCATCTGTGCGGCGAGCGACGGGACGGTACGCTGCATCGGCAATACCGGCGGCAGGAAATGGGAGTTCAGCATTCCCCGCGGCATCTCGGGATCGCCGGCAGCGGCCGACAATTGCGTGCTCATCGGCGGCAATGACGGCATACTCTACGCGCTGGCAAATGGTACCGGCGCTGTGCGCTGGAAAAAGGAGATCGGTACCATCATGTACGCAAGGCCGGCGGTGAGCGCATCAAAGGCATTCGCGGGTTCAAGCGATGGTCTTTTGACGGCACTTTCGCTCGCTGACGGCAAGACATTGTGGCAGTACACCGTGCTCGGGGGTATCTATTCCACACCGGCGATCGAAGGGGACAGCGTCTATTTCGGCGCGGAAGACGGACATCTCTACTGCCTCTCGGCTGCCGACGGTACACTGCGATGGAAATTCAAGACCGGAGCGCGCATACTGAGATCATCACCGGTCATTGCGCGCGGGACCATTCACATCGGAAGCACCGACGGTGCGCTCTACGCCGTTTCAATCGACGGCACACTGCGATGGAAATATCAGACGGGGGCGAAAATACTGGCCAGCCCCGCCGTTTCAGGGGATACGGCCTTTGCAGTCTCAACCGACGGGAATATGTATGCCGTACGCTCCGGTGACGGCACCCTTCTGTGGAAATATCCCCTCGGCGTGAAACCGGAAGCAACACCCGTCATCATCGATGAGCGCATCTATGTTCCCGGCGATGCGCTCGTCGTTCTGCGTATGAACGGCAGCGCGGCTTGGAAGAAAAGCCTCGGCCGTATAAGCAGCATGCCGGCATTCGGCAGAGGAAGCGTGTTCGTCGCAACCGAATCGGGGGATATCATCTCGCTTTCCCGCTGAGAACGCTTCCCGAACGCGCAAAGACCGGAAAAAGCCTCGAAAACTTGACATTTACACCTGTCGCGGTATACTTCATCCAATCTTTTTCACACCCGGAGTCCCACCATGAGCGAAACGACCGATAAAATGTCCAAAAATAACTGGCTCATGTTCGGGGCCGGTATCGCCGTCCTTGCGTTCGGTTTTTTTCTCCTGAACCTCGTCGGGCGGAACCCCGAAGGCCCGCTCGGGTTTTTTGCGCCCGTGACGATACTCGCCGGCATCATCATCACTACCGTTGGATTTCTCATCAAATGAGGGCATGCGTCCTCATAATCTTTTGCGCCGCACTTTCCTTCGCCGCCTACCGCCCGTACGATTATGTGCTCTCCGGTTCGCGTTCGACCGGCATGGGGGCCGCCGGTACGACACTGCTCGCTTCCCCCGAATCCGTCATCTATAATCCCGCCGCGCTCTCGCGTATCAGCTGGGGCGAATTCTTTTACGAAGCGCTCGCGGTCGTGCGTATTCAGCGGCTGGCGACGTACAGCTATGACGTACGCTTCGATTATGTCTATTTCACCGGTGCGACCATACCCGTGCCCGATACGTCATTGACATTCGCCGTGAGCGTATCCACGCTCTTCAGCGAGAACGAACGCCCCGGCATTGCGGATAAAGGCCGCTGGCTGACGTTCAAGGAAATAGGTTTCTCCGCCGCGTTCAGCCCTTTACCCACGCTCGCCCTCGGCATTACCGTGGGGCCGGTGATAGGTCTTGACAACGGAACGATAGCGGTCTCCGGCGTCGTGCATGCGGGCATGCTCGCCAATCCGCTCCCGCCATGGCTCATCGGCCTTTCATTCACTTCGCCGATACCGATATCCTGGGCATCCTACTACGGCTCGGTACGCGTTGAGGAAGTGCTCCCCTATTCCGTGCGCCTGGGCAATTCCTGTTTCATTACGCCGGACATCGGCCTCTACCTCGACCTGGAATTCCAGGGCTGGCACGCCGCATCGTTCACCGCGGACGGCGTGGTGAACCGCATCGACAACAGGGGCGAGGTCATCGCATTCGCGAAAACGTTTCACCCCCATATCGGCGTCGAGTTCTACGACAGGAACGCCATCGCCAATAATCTCGGCGGCGGCGTGTGGCGCTTCGGCTTCTTTACGCGCTCATCGTTCACCGCGTCCGGCGACAGCGAATCGCGATACATGCTCACGTTCGGCACGACGGTGTTCGCGGGCAAGTTCATCCGTTTTTCGGCGTCGATGAACGATTCGTTCCTCCTGGGCCAGCTCATCAATCCGTCGGTAACGGCCATAGAGGAATTGCGCGTGACCATTGAGATCAATCTCGGCATATTGAGCGGGAAATCGGCATAACGGGGCGGCACATGGAGATCAATGCAGGGCTTATCGGTTTCGGCACTATCGGCACCGGGGTGCTTCGTCTCCTCGCGCAGTACCGCGACATGCTCGAACGCCGGAGCAGCATATCCATACGCGTGAGCCGCATCGCCGACATCGATACGACGCGCGACCGCGGGGTGTCCCTCGACGGCATAACGCTCACCGCCGACTACGCAGATATCATCGCGGACAAATCCATCGACGTCGTGATCGAGCTCATCGGCGGAACGACCATCGCCTACGAAGTGGTGAAAAAGGCGCTCGCGGCGAAAAAGCATGTCGTCACCGCGAACAAGGCGCTGCTCTACGCCTACGGCGAAGAGCTTTTCGCGCTCGCGGCGAAGAACAAACGGGAACTGCGCTTCGAGGCGTCGGTGGCAGGCGGCATCCCCATCATACGCGTCGTCACCGAGGGGCTTGTCGGCGACAGGATAACCACGCTCTACGGCATCGTCAACGGCACGACGAATTTCATTCTCACAAAAATGCTCGATGAGCGTTGGGATTTCGCCGCCGCGGTGAAAGAGGCGCAGAAGCTCGGCTTCGCGGAGGCCGATCCTACGCTCGATATCAACGGCAATGATGCCACGCATAAGCTCGGCATACTCGCAAGCGTCGCCTTCAATGCGAGCGTCGACCGACGGAACATCTACACCGACGGCATTGAGAACATCAACATCAAGGATATGCTCTACGCGGACGAGCTCGGCTATACGATAAAGCTCCTTGCGATAGCGAAGCAGCACACGAACGCGATGGAACTGCGCGTGCATCCGACGCTCATACCCAAACGATGCAATCTCGCGAGCGTGGCCAACGAATACAATGCGATACGGCTTGAATCGGAATTCCTCGGCATTTCCCATTACATCGGACGCGGCGCGGGCGCGAACCCCACCGCCACCGCGGTCGTGAGCGATCTCACCGACCTCGCGCTCTCCGTGGTACAGAAGCGCGAGTTCAATGCGAGCCGCTACACGCCGTTCAATCAGCTCCGTACGATACGCTACACCGATTTCGAATCGCGGTTTTATCTGCGCATCAACACGTTCGAACGGCCCGGGATACTCGCAACGATTACCAAGGTACTCGGCGACCACAACATCAGCATTTCCTCCGTGGTGCAGAAGGAAGTGCATGAGGACCAGAGCATTCCCATCGTATTCCTTACGCATCGGGCGAAGGAGAAGGACCTTCGCGACGCGATCACCGTCATCGACGGACTCGATATCATACGGGAAAAGACCATCGTCTTTCACGTCGAAGATATAAACTCGTAAATGGCGACCCTCTACTTCGACTGCTCCGGCGGCGCCGCCGGCGACATGATACTCGCCTCGCTCCTCGCGCTCGGTGCGCCGCGTGATGTGCTCGATGCGGGCGTATCGCGGCTGGGGTTGAACGCACATGTCAAGACCAATGACGTGAAACGCAATTCCATCGCGGCTATGCTCGTGAATGTCGATGGCGGACATCATGCACATGCGCAGACTCCCCATAGTCCGCACGTATCACCGAACGCAGCCTA
>JBBTBY010000175.1 GCA_038043445.1 Spirochaetota bacterium | reverse complement strand
ACAGCGACAACGGGAGAATGGCATGTTGCCCTGCGGTCACGAGACCTTTTCACGAAAGGACATCGATATACACTATCCCTGTCATGCCGCGTTCTGTCGCTTGGCGATAAGGACTGTTTCTATTTCATGACACGACCGGTATCGACGAATATGTGGACAACGCTCCGTACGGAGGATGAGATCGGTGTCGTAAGGAAGAAAGAACATTGGTTCGTCAATGACACCTATGACGATATGAGCCTGCAGTTGGGCATTCGCAAGCAGGGGCGCGCGATCATCGATTCGATAGTGATCACCGAATTGCCGCTGTTGACCGCTGCACAGCTTCAGAGCGCGGGGGCGAAAGTAAGACCGACTGCGCCGTATGAACCCTTCGGCATTTGTCTCCACGCCGACAGGATAGACACGCATCCCTTCGGCTACACTGACGAATTGCTTGATAAAGCGCTTTCGCTGTGGAAAGACATGGGTGTGCAATGGGTACGCATCGGGCTCGGGAAACCGTTCACCAATCGGGAAGCCGCGGTACACGCTGAGGCGGTCGCCTCACAGCTCGCTAGAAATGAAAAGCTCATGAACGGACTTCGTGAACGCGGCATACAATTCTACATAATCGCATCGGCGGGGCAGGTGCCATGGTATACGCCGCCGAAAGCAAGCATTAAGGACGGTTTCCCCGCCTGGGCTTATCCACACCCGGACAGCGAAGAATACCGCCTGCTCATCGAAGCGTATGCGCGGATGTATGCGAAAGCGAGCGACTACTGGGAGATCGGCAATGAAATGGACTGGGAATTCTGGGCGGGTACGCCTGAGCACTTTGTGCGTAACCTGGCCATCGCCCGGGAAACGCTCAGGAAATATAATCCGAAGGTAAAGATCATCATGGGCGGCCTCGCGCAGGACGGCATTATCGGTGAAAAAAAAGGAAAGGATGATTATCTTCAGCGCATGTACGATGCGGGACTGAAAGAAAAGACCGATATACTCGCGTTCCATCTCTATCAATCGACCGTAGAACGCAATATCTATCAGCTCAACCGATCGATCGCGGTCATGGCGAAGAATGGCGATGCAAAAAAACCGATATGGATAACCGAAACGGCGAAATCGATATGGAATTCGACCGAAGATGCGCAGGCTGATTATCTCCGCGACACGTACACCCTATTGCTCAGGCACCCGAACATCGAAAAGGTGTTCTGGTGGAATTTCAAGTCGCTCAAAACGAAACTCGACCGCGAGAGCGGGCTTGCACTCGTGGAGACGAACCTCGCGCCGCGCAAGGCATACGAAGTATTCAAATCCATGCCGAAAAATACCGATCGATTCATCAACAACGATCTCCTGAGGATCGATGGCCTTGATCGGTGATCGTATGAAATTGCATCGTCTTTTCCTGCTTCTTTTTTCCGCGAACACGGTGCTGCCCCTAATACTCTTCCCTTCGGAAACACGATCAATAGACATGGGTCTTACCGAGACAGCTTGATGAAACGAACTGCAGCAGGAATGCATACGCTGAAAGAGATCGCTGAAAAGGCCGGTGTCAGTATCGTCGCGGCGAGTGTCGCGCTTAACCCCAGTACGCACTCACGGGCGAAAGTAAGTGAGATGACGCGAAACAAGATACTGCGCATTGCGGAACGCTTCAACTATAAGCCCAATACATTCGCGCGCTCACTCAGAAAGAAACGTACCGGAAGCATCGGATTCGCATCGGACAGGTACAACGATCTCGCCAACAATGAATTGAAGCACCGGGTGCTGCGCGCAAGTATCGAAAGGAATATCCCGATACAATTCCTGAATTACGACCAGTACACCGCCGCGGGAGACATGGTACGCGACATGCTGTCCTACGATCTCGAGAAGCTCATCGTATTCCGGTTCTGGGACAGGATGGACCGTGCAGAACGAAAAGCGCTTTCCGACCGTTTCGGCGACCGGCTTCTCGTTCTCGACTACATGGGCGACGGTACGGCGGCACATCGCGCGTCTTTCATGTATGCGGATTTCACGCGCGCGTGGCTCGATCTCTTCGGGCATCTTGTCAAGCGAGGATACACACGGGCAGCCGTTCTTACGTACGACATCCCGCCCTCCGCACCGGGAGCCGATATATTTAAAAGCCCGCAGGATGCGCGGCTGAAGCAGCTTACTGCGGCATACGGCAAAGGCTTTTTCGACCATACACGCGATGTTTTTCGGACGGAGATCACATCGCCGGAAACGGTGTATGCTATCGCACGGAATATCATCGCAGCAGGATACGACTGCATCAAGATACATCATGATCAGATAGCCCCAATGGTATACAAGGCCGCAGCCGACGCTCGGAAGCAAATCCCGATGGATATCGGCATCGCGGGGTTCGACGACATCTATTTTGCGCGGTATCTGACGCCGCCGCTCACAACAGTAAAGAATGACTTTGACGCATACACAGAGAATATTTTCCGGTGGCTTCACGCTCCCATGCCCTCTGTCATCATTCCAAGCTCCATTATAGAACGTGAAAGTACTGCACGAAGCTGAATTCAACGCGTATTTTACCGATTTCAACTTGACTTCCTGTGGATTTATATAGATATTAGTATTGATTAAAATACCTATAGTAACATATATGAAACTAAAACCGATCACATCACTTTCCAGGACTTTTACTATTCTGGAATATCTCACGTCCCGGCGGGGTGCACGCTTCAAGGATATTGTTGCCGCAGTCACCGGGATATCACATGCTTCGCTTTCCCGACTTCTCGACGACCTTGAATCGCTTGGCTATGTCGCAAAACGAGACGGGCTGTATTTCCTGAAAAGGGGGATCGGCAGAGGGATAGTGCTGCAACCGCAGGGTACCCAGGATATAGTGCGGTCCCTCGCTCGAGAACTTTCGATGTCAGCCGGAATATTCGCTCCGCTCGGCAGGACGACCATGGTGATAATCGATCGGGAAAACGTCGCCGATCAGGGCACTATCGCCTACCCGGGGAGAGAGATGCCGATGTATGCCGTACACGGTTTCGCGAAAATATTCCTCGCGTATGCGGACGATGAGGTACGCTCGGAAATGCACCAGGGCCTTGCGGGCATTGTGCACAACAGAAAGCCCGACTACGCAACGTTCATACGGGCGCTCGATGAGACGAAACGCACCGGCGTCGCCGTTGAGGAAATGGAATGGCAGTCGCATATCGCACGCTTTACCATATGCGTTCTCGGCGGAGAGCATACCCCGCGCTATGCGCTCGGCGTCATCGGTGCTCCTGAAACGGTGAAGCGGAAAAAAGAGATCATCGATGCGCTGAAAAAAGGTCGTGATGCGTTCGAGACACTGCTCGTACCGCATGCGGAAGGATGATGCTATGAACGTGAACTGCTACTACTATGCACCGCACAATCACACGATACTGCGCGAGTATCTCGCGAAAGACCTCAAGCGCATGAAGTCGCTCGGCACGGACATCGTATCGTTCTGCCTTATCGAATGGCAGATGACGAACTGGCATATGCCGCGCATCAAGCGATTCATCGGCATGGCCCATGATGCGGGGCTCGCTGTGCATGTTGTCCCCAACCGCTGGGCGGGTCTCGTCGCCGGCTGGTTCGACGCCTTCGGCGAGTTCACGCTCAAGAACATGGATACCATCATCCGCCGCGAGGACGGCACGCCGCGCATTGAGGGAGAGATGGCATCCTGCACGCAGCACCCGAAAGTGCGAGACCACATGATGCGTTCCATCGAGTCGATGATGAAGACATTCGATATCGACGGCATCATCTGGGACGAGCCGCATTCAAAAGCCTGCTTCTGCGAACACTGCCGAAAAGCGGCGCCGGAGGGAATACCGACCGATACATGGCAGCATGCGATGACCGCATCATTCCTCGATGACATGACCGTGCATTTCAAATCGTTCAACAGCAAAACCGCCGCAAGCTGCTTTGTCATGCCGGAAAGCGAAGGGCTTCTGCGCGCGATGACGGCAACGACGAACATCGACTACATCGGCAGCGACGGTCATGTACGGTCACCCGATCATCAGATGCACCGGATGAAACGCACGATATTCGAAGCGTACGAAGAATTCCAGCCCATCATAGACCGTGCCGAAAAAAAGTCGTTTTACCTTCTTGAGGCACAGCGTCACCGCGACGAGGACCTCGAGAATTATCTCGCCAACGTCGACCGCGCTTTTGCACTGCCGATGGACCATCTCATGTACTATTACTGCGCGCATGAAATGCTTGAAAAGAACAATGAGGAACGATTCAATCACGCAACATGGAATGCAGTGAAGCGTCTTCAGAAAGCGAGGAACGTATGAACACACGGCCGAACATCGTCCTTATCCACGCCGACCAATGGAGGGCGGACTGTCTCTCCTTTACCGGCCATCCGTCGGTAGAAACACCGCATCTGGACAGCTTCTTTCGGAGCGGGGTAAGCTTCTCGAAAGCCTACGCTGCCGTGCCCTCGTGCATCGCCTCGCGGGCTTCGCTCATGACGGGATTGACGCAGCGCACGCACGGGCGAGTCGGTTACCGCGACGGCGTACCGTGGAAATACGATACGACGCTCGCCGGGACGCTTGCCGATGCCGGATATCATACGCAGGCGGTCGGGAAAATGCATGTATATCCTGAGCGGAATCTTCTCGGTTTTCACAATGTCGTTCTCCATGACGGATATCTTCACCGCTCACGCTCACAGGGAGACATCGCCGACCGTGACGATTATCTCCTGTGGCTTCGCGACCGGCGCGGAGCGACCGCAGACTTCATTGATACCGGCATGGGCTGCAACGGTTACGCGGTAGCGCCGTGGTGTTACGACACGCTCGAGCATCCGATGGCCTGGGTGACGACTGAATCAATTGACTTTCTCCGCCGACGCGACCCGGACAAGCCGTTCTTCCTCTATACATCATATCACCGCCCGCACCCGCCGCTCGATCCGCCGCGCGATTATCTCGCCATGTATGACAGGAAAACGCTCCCGCCGCCGGTCATGGGTGACTGGGCGGAGCTTCTGCGTGCCGACCGCGGCCCGGACAGCCCGGTGCCGTCGCATCCCGATGCCATCGACCGTGCGCGAAAGGCGTACTACGCGCAGCTCACCTTTATCGATCATCAGATCAATCGGCTTATCCATGCGCTCCATGAGCGAATGTTGATGGATAACACCTGGATAATATTCGTATCCGATCACGGCGATATGCTCTACGATCATAATCTCACCGCGAAAGCGCTGCCGTACGAGGGATGTGCACGCGTGCCGCTTATCATCCGCTATCCGCAGAAGAACGCTCTCCCGACGGGAAGGACCATCGATGCGCCGGTGGAGATGCGCGACATATTCCCGACAATGTGCGACATCGCCGGCATCGAAACGCCGAAATCGGTTGAAGGGAAAAGCGTGATGCCGTTGTGCCGCGGAGAGAGCCCCGCATGGAGAGACTATATACACGGGGAGCATGAGTGGGGAGAGGGATCGAATCAGTGGCTCACGGATGGAAAATGGAAATATGCGTGGTTCTCACAGACGGGGCGTGAGCAGCTCTTCGACCTCGTCAACGATCCCAATGAGCAGCATGATTGTGCGGGGCAAAAGGCGAATGAACTTGCCGAATGGCGAACAAGGCTCGTTCAGGAACTTGACGGACGGGAGGAAGGATACAGCGACGGGAACAAATTGATCGTTGGAAGAAATCCGACGCAGGTATTGAAGCATATTCTGTAAATTCACCCCTATCCCCCAACCCCTTTCCCCTCTAAGAAGGGAAAGGGGAGCGAAAACAGCAGGATGCCTGCTATTGAAATAGTAATCGCTCCCCCATCTCCTTTAAATAAAGGGGGAAGTGGGCTGGAGGGATAAGGGTTGTTCAAGGAGACTCACTATGAAAGCCATCATGATCATGTTCGATTCGCTCAACCGCCGTCTCCTCGCGCCGTACGGCTGCGGCTGGACGGTAACGCCGAATTTCTCCCGGCTGGCGGAACGCACGGTAACGTTCGAAAAATGCTTCATCGGAAGCATGCCCTGTATGCCGGCACGCAGGGAGATACACACCGGGCGTTATAATTTCCTGCACCGCTCCTGGGGGCCTCTCGAGCCGTTCGACGATTCCATGCCGGAATTGCTTTCGAAAGCGGATATCTACACGCATCTTATCTCCGATCATTACCATTACTGGGAGGATGGCGGGGCAACATATCATAACCGGTATTCATCATGGGAATTCCCGCGCGGCCAGGAAGGAGATCAGTGGAAAGCCGATGTATCGGTCAAAGGATCACCCGCAGCATTCAATCCCGAACCTTACTGCAAAAAAAGTCCGCATCACCGGCAGGACTATGTCAATCGGGGCTATATCAGGCGCGAAGAGGATATGCCGCAGGCGAACACATTCCGGCTCGGACAGGAATTCATCGAAAAGAATCACGCTTCCGATAATTGGTTCCTTACTATCGAAACATTCGACCCGCATGAACCGTTCTTCTCACAGCCGGAATGGAAGAAGAAATACAAGCACAACTACGATGCACTCGGCATCGTCCTCGACTGGCCGAAATACGGCAAAGCCGACTTCCCGCAGGAATATCTCACACAATTCCGTATGCAGTACGCGGCCCTTTTAACCATGTGCGACCACTATCTCGGCACTATTATCGATACCATGGACAGGCATGATCTCTGGAAAGACACCATGCTCATCGTGAACACCGATCACGGCTTTCTGCTCGGCGAACACGGCTGGATGGCGAAGAACAATCCGCCGCTCTACAACGAGATAGCGAACACGCCGTTCTTCGTATGGGACCCGCGCTCAGGGAAGAAGAGCGTGCGCAATGACAGGCTAGTACAGACGATAGACATTGCGCCTACCCTGCTCGATTATTTCGGCGTACCGATACCGAAAGACATGGAAGGAAAACCGCTGAGAAGCGTCATCGATAAAAACGAAGCGATACATGATGCGGTGATATTCGGCTATCACGGACAGCATATCAATGTCACCGACGGACGGTATGTGTATATGCGCGCACCCGACAAGATCAAGTCGCTCAATCAGTACACGGTCATGCCGACGAATATGCGCGGCTTCTTCAGGAATGATCAGCTTGCAAATGCCGAAATGCATGACGGATTCTCTTTCACCAAAGGCGCGCGCGTCATGAAAATACCGGCAGGTCCTGGCGGCGGCGAGCATGGGACACTGCTTTTCGACAATGAGAAAGATCCTGCGCAGGACACACCGATGAATGATAGTGCCATTGAAAAACGCATGACAGCGCTCTTGAAAGATTGCATGCAAAAGAACGATGCGCCGGCAGAGCTCTACGACCGTTTTGGATTACAGGAGCGACACATATGAAACGGTACTTCTCTCAAGCTTCAATAACCCCCGACGACGTACTCGCCGGCGATACGCATGAATTCGTCGTTCGTCTCGTCATCGGTGCGGATTTTCCGAAAGGAGAGTCGCGTATCATACTCGATTTCCAAGGGCTCATCGGCACCTCACGGCCGGCGATGCTTCATCAGGAAATGGATGGATACGTCGAAGCGTATGTAAGCAATCCGTCGGTCATCTATACCGAACGGTTATGGAATCTCGAAAAGGACATGTTCGCCGAACACGGGAACGAGATCAAGGGCGGCGGAATGAATTTCCACGCGCTTCGTGCGATGCGTCAGTATGTCCTCGATCTCGGCACAGGACTTGAAGCTGGCGATGTGATTGAAATACGCTGGGGCGAGAATACCCGCGGCTACGGCCCCGGCGCAAAAGTGACAACGGTGGCACCCACGCTTGATGCGGCTCATGTCATCGATGTCCGCGTATTTGACGGACATACCCGCGGCCTACCCGATCTCGGACGCTCGTTCAAAGGGTATGACCGCCCCGCTGCCGATCATGAAGTTTCGCTTCGCGTCCGAACGCGGCCGCGTGAAGCAAAGACTGTGCAGGTGATACGTACGGCGAGACGCACCGTCGTCATCCCGCGCGATGAATTCTGGAACTGCGCCGATGTCACGGACCTCGCGTCGATAGCCTCTGCGAACGCAAAGCCTGCGCGCACTGAAAGCGGAAGCTTCATTTTTTCGGACAAAGGCGTTTCGATACGGCCGAAAAAAACATCGATGCTCGATGGACCGCGGATGGACAATGTCTTCGAAGGGATGAACATCTACTGGGGTGATATACACACGCACTCGGCGTTCTCCAATGACTGCGTCGAACGAGAGAAGCTCCTCATGTATCCGGGCGATCTCATGCGCTTCGCCCGCGACAATGCCGCGCTCGATTTCTATGCGGTGAGCGACCACCATCAGCCCTGGGACAAGGAACGCAACAAGATCGGTCGTATCGGCTGGGAACGAACGATGGAAGCGCTGAAAGAATATGACCGCACGGGGGAGTTCCTCGTCTTCCCCGCCATCGAATACCGCTGCAAACGCGGCGACACGGTCATGCTTTTCGGCTGGACACCGGAGTACGAAGAGATAGATGTCCCTTCATATGCACGCGTTGACGAATTCTGGAAGGGGTTTTCCGGAAAAGATTATCTCAGCATTCCGCATTTCCATAACCAGGGAGGGCTTCCCCCGGGGGAATGGCTTTCCACCGATGAGCGCATCGAGCCGGTGCTTGAGATATTCTCCTGCCACGGAAGTTACGAGTCCGATATCGTGCTCGAGAAACATATCCCGATGATAAAGAGCTTTCGCCCCGACCGCCATGGAAGATATTTTCTCAAGAACGGTCATCACTACGGCTTCGTCTGCAATTCCGACGGCCACAAAGGGCATGTCGGCACCAACGGCATTACTGCGGTATTCTCAAGATCGCTCGATACGGCATCGATACTCGACGCATACCGAAAACGTCATGTCTACGGCACGACGAATGCGCGCATACGCCTCGTCATCACCGGCAATGGAATGCTCATGGGCTCCGTCGTGAAGAACGAACAGAAGAAAACGATACATATCGATATCGCGGCCGAGAATACGATAAAGAAGATCGATGTCTTCAGGAACGGCGATCCGTATACGCGGCTTACACCGGGGGGCACGGAATATCAGGGCGACATCACCGAAACATCGGGAGAACCGTCGAATTGGTATGTACGTATCACGCAGATCGACAATCACATCGCCTACTCCAGCCCGATATGGTTCGAGTAAGGAGTCCCTGGTGAAAAAGCCGAACATCATCTTCATCTTTTCCGATCAGCAGCGATGGGACACCATGGGTTGCTACGGCCAGAAGCTCCCCGTGACGCCGAATCTCGATGCGATCGCCTCCGAAGGCGTACGTTTCGAGAATGCGTTCACCTGTCAGCCGGTGTGCGGACCGGCACGCGCGGCGCTGCAGACAGGCAAGTGGGCGACAGAGACCGGCTGCTATGTCAACGGCATCGCGCTTGCGCAGAACGAAAAGACGATGGCGCATTATCTTTCGGATTGCGGCTATGAAGTTGGCTATATCGGCAAATGGCACCTCGCGTCCAATGACAGGAACGGGACCGAGGATTTCCGCGAGCACCCCGTGCCGATGGAACGCCGCGGCGGATACAGGGATTTCTGGATAGCATCCGATGTGCTTGAATTCACATCGCACAGCTATGACGGCCATATGTTCGACGCAGATGGCAATAAGCGCGTATTCCCGGAAGGGAGATTTCGCGCCGATGCGCAGGGCGACTTCATCATCGACTATCTTTCGTCGCGCGATCTGAAAAAGCCGTTCTTCCTGTTCACCTCATTCATCGAACCGCATCATCAGAACGATCATAACCGCTACGAAGGACCGCACGGCTCAAGGGAAAAATTCAAGGACTTTGCAGTGCCGGGCGATCTTGCCGGGACCGAAGGCGACTGGCGTGAGAATTATCCCGATTATCTCGGCTGCTGCAATGCCATTGACGCGAATGTCGGTCGTATCGTCGCTCTGCTCAAACGCCGCGGCATATACGAGAACACGCTTATCATCTACACGAGCGACCATGGCACGCATTTCCGGACACGGAACAAGGAGTACAAGCGCGCCTGCCATGACAGCTGCCTGCGCATTCCGTTCATCGTGCGGGGACCCGGCTTTACCGGAGGAAACGTGTGCGACGGGCTCGTAAGTCTTCTCGATGCGACACCGACCGTGCTTGGTGCGGCAGGTGTACAGAAACCGTCCGTCATGCGCGGCGAGGACCTGTCAGCGCTCGTGCAGGGAACAACGGCTTGGCGCGATATGGTATACGCAGAGATAAGTGAAGATCATGTCGGGCGTACGATACGGACGAAGAAATGGAAATATGAGATATGGGTGAAAAGCGATAAGCCCTGGAGCGGAAATCACGCGGGCGGCGAGGTCTATCATGAATATCATCTCTACGACCTTGAGAACGATCCGCATGAACGAAAAAACCTCGTCCGCGAACACGCGTATGCATCGGTACGCACAGCGCTCGCAGAGGCGATCACACAGTGCATTGTCTCCGCAGGCGGCAAGGCCCCGGTGATACGGAACGCCGACGCTCTGTAGCGGGGCATCGATATCCCAACACCCCGCATGTCTATTTCTTCAGGTACTGAACACCCTGTATCTCGTCGCGCTTTATGATCTTCCTGCCGTCATCGGTATCGATATGCACTTCCGCCGCCGTCTGCTTGACGATCTTGCCGGAGATCACGGTATCATCGAGGAGCGTGATACGCTCGGTCACGATCACTTTCCTTCGCAGTTCGAGGGCGACGGCATTCGTCTCCCCTTTCGCGATGGTGACCGTTCTTTTCAGCGGGATGTAGCCGTCGAGCGAAGCGAAAACGGTATACGTCCCGGGCGCAATGACGCTTATGCCTGATGTCATCGCTCGCGGTTTACCGTTCACCATATATACGACCGTCGCCCCCGGCGGGCTCACCGAAAGGGATATCGCCGTCACCGGAGACGCCGTCCTCGCCGCATTCGTTCTCCGCATCGGTTCTTTGTTCTGAACAATATTCGTCTTCACCGGGACAACGATCGGTCTCGGTCTCACCGGCTTGTCCTTCACTGCCGCCATCGGACCGTTCGTCTGCGGCGTATTCGTTGCGATCATCGATATATTCGTAGATCCCGCGGCAGCCCCGGACATTGCTCCCGTCACGATAAGACGTCGTGTCGCAGAAGCGGCTATCTCGGCACTCCCGTCATTGGCCCGCATACGCCAGCGGTATTCCCCCGGCGCGATATGCTTGACGACCGATATGACGTTGAGCTCGGAAACGCCCTGAAAGACCGCATCGGTCCCCGATCCGTCACGGCTCACGACAAGGGTATACGAACGGGCGCCGTCAACCGGCGAACAGCTGAAGGCATTCGATGCACTCTCGCCATCCATCGATGCGCCGTCGGCGGGATAGACGAGCGTCACCCGCGGCGAAACGGCATTGGTAACGGTGAGCGCACGGGCAGCGCTCACTATTTCCGATGTCCTGTACCCGGTATCGATCACCGAACGCACCCGCCAGAAATACGGTCCAAGCGCCATGCTCCGCGCTATCTCCGATAATGCGGTAGGCGCGGACTTCGTTACCGTTCTGAATTCATTGTCGGCGGATATCTCCAAAGTCGATGATATCGCCGTGGGCATATGCCACGTGAAAGTGACAAGCGATGCGGCCTTCTGCCGTATCACCGCCCCATCCGCCGGTGCAATGAGCGTCGGCAGAGCGGCCTTCTCTATGATGACGCGGCGTACCTCGCTCGATACCGGACCCGATGTCACACGCCAGAAATATCTTCCGGCGGCGAGCGGCACGATCGATGCATTGCTCTCGTTCTTCCGCGTGAGGACAACATCATTGAATGCATGATCAGACGAAACGATGAGCGTTGCGCGCGCTCCGCCGCTCCATCGGAACGTCACGGGAACATCGATATCGGCCGCGACGAACACTTCGTCGAACGCCGGCGTAATAAGGGCTATCGCATCCGCCTTTTTCACCGCAGTGCCGCTCGCAACGACAGCCTCTTCGCGGGCGCCGACCATGATCTGGCCTTTCACCGCAGTGACGGTCGCCGAACCGGATGCCACCGATGCGGTCAAATTAGAGTTATCGGCCCGTATGACGGCATCACCGGTCGTCATTGCGACGGCACCGCCGGACGCGGAAACACGCATCTGCCCCGAGGCAGCCTCGGTACGTGCCGCACGCATCGCGCCCCGCTCAAGGCCTACGCGAACACCGCCGCGGGACGGGCGTTCTATCGTTATCATCGTCTGCTCATCGAGCGTGAGCTTCGTACCGTCGGTGAGCGTAAGGACGGCGGATGAATCATCATCGGTACGTACGGTGTCCTTATCATAGAGCGGACTTTCGCGCTTGACGGCATCCCATACCACATCATCGGATGGCCTGCGCTCGGCGCTCTTTCGCGTGTATGACACCGTACCTATCGCCTGGCCGCTCTGCGTACGCGAAAGATTCGCGTCAATATATAACGCCATCGACGCACCCGCACAGATCGCGAGCGATGCTCCGACGGCGATCGCATCACGCATCGAGGATCTCATACTTCTTTTCTTCCTCATCATCGCCCATAACACCGTCCTTCAATACGATGCCGAGCGTGCTTCTCAACTCCTCTATCGATCGGAACGCCTTCGCATCCCCGATGCGCCCGAGCACCGCATAGACCTGCTGCGGCTCGGTTTTTCCTTTCACCTTTATTTTTTTCATCGGCGCGAACGTATAACGGTCCTTCACCTCGCGGTAGGCCTCTTCCGATATCAGTATGTCCGCACCGAAAGGTTTCGTGAGCGATTCGATACGCGACGTGAGATTGACCGTATCACCGATGACGGTATACTCGAGCCTGTGCTCGCTCCCGATCTGACCGACGAGCACATCGCCGGAGTGTATGCCCGCCCCGATGCTGATGCGCGGCTTCGTGTCGGTACCGCGTCCGACATTGAATTCCTTGAGCGACTCGCGCATCGCGAGCACCGCGTCTATGGCGCTCGCCGTATCCTGCCCGGTGGACACCGGCGCGCCCCAGACAGCCATGATGGCATCGCCGATGAATTTATCGACAACGCCGCCGGTAGCCTCGATGCAGCGGACCATGCGGCCCATGTATTGATTGAGGAAATCGACCACTTCTTCCGGAGAAAGCTTCTCGGACATCGCGGTAAAGGATCGTATATCTGAAAAGAACACCGTCACACGCTTACGCTCGCCGCCGAGCTTTATCTCGCCCTTCGCGGCGCGCTCGGCTATGTCCTTGTTCACGAATTTCCCGAACGCCTCTTTTATGCGCTCTCGCTCTTCGAGCCCTTTTCCCATCTGTACGAACGATCGGGTAAGCACGCCGATCTCATCGCCCGATGCCGCGGTAATAGCCACATTGAAACGCCCTTCTTCGATATCCTTCGTCGCCTTCACCAGCCGTACGATGGGGCCGGTGAGCGTTTTCGCGAAGAAGTACACGACGAGTATCGCGAGCGTAAGGACTATTATCGAGATGAGAAGATTACGCCGCTGTATATTATACACTTCCGCGAACACCTTATCCTCGGCAGCCGTCGCGATGACGCCGACACCGCCGATGCCGATCTTCTTGAACGCACCGCGGTAGCGAATGCCGGAAAAGACATATCGTGTCTCGCTGTTGTCGGTGGGACTGGTGAGCATCATCGCAACGACAGGCAGGGTGCGATAATTGCCCTTGGCGAGGACAATCTCCCCTTTCGGATGTGCGATGACATCGCCCGCGCCGTTGACCATGAACGTCTCCGTTATCCCCGACTGCCGGAACGCATCGAGGAATATCGCCGCCTTACAGAGACTGATGGTGTATTCCCCAACCCCCGTCGGAACAGCGACGGCTACCGCCGGCACCCCAAGGATATCGGAGACATTATCGACGACCGTTTCCCCGTTGACCGCACGGACAAAGCGCTCGCCGTCAAGAAGCACTTCGCGGAATTTTTCGACCGGCATCGCCGCGGCAGGATTGGCAAGGAACACGCGCACATTGCCGCGCTCGCCGTCCCTGCGTACCAGCGCCGCTGCCGCGATCGAATCGCTCGTAAAGAATCGCTCGGCAAGCTTCTGCCTGTCGCCCCCGTCCTTGAGCACGGCTGCGGCAAAACGCATATCGGCGATGAGAGAGGTGATATCGCTCTTCACTTTCAGGGCGATAATACCCGCTAATTGATGATTGTTCTCCCGAAGTCGCGTTTCATTATCGCGCTTAAAGAACACGGTCGCGAGCACCGTCATGGTCGCCAGCGACAGGATGATTATCCCTGAAACAATGAGAATAAGTTTCGTGCCTATCTTCATGGACGGCTTTTCCGCGCGAGTGCTCATACGATTACTCCATTGCCAAGGGGTGAGATTGGATCGATTGTGCGGCCCACACGGATATTATATCCGGCATATCCCTGCCGTCAATCGACGGGTCAGCGTTTATACGATGCAAAGAAGAATTCCGCGGTCTACCGTACTCCCGTAATACCGAAAATTCTTGATATTCGACACTCCTTTGCCGATAATGGTAATGAAGACAATAGCAGGCAATGACTGAATGATCATCGATCTCTCCCCGATAATACGGCGCTGGGACCGCATCCAGCCCCTGTTCGTACTGTTGTCAATATGCCTCTTTGTTACCGAATTCACACCGGCCAGCGGACGTGCGATCGTTGTCCTCAGCGGCGTCATCGATATCCTCTTCCTCGCGGACTTCCTTGTGCGGCTGACATCGGGCGATCGTCGCGAATACTTCCTCTCGAAATACGGCATCGCCGATGCATTGGGTGCCGTCCCTGTTCTATCCGTTCTTGCCGTCATCCCCGAGCTTACCTTCCTCGCGCCTCTCACGTATCTGCGATTTCTGCGTATACTGCGAATACCAGGGATGTTTAGGAATATGATACCCTTGCTCGAGACGCGCCGTGCAGTATTGAAGAGCGGCATCGCCCTCGCTGCTTTATGCGCCCTTGCTGCCGGCTCCTTTGAATGGGGATTGAAAACGTATCTGACGATATCGAAGGAGCGGCAATGCGCCGCCGAATATGAGAAAGCGAACAAGAGCGTAGGTCTTCTCTCGCTCACGCTCCCCGATGTGGTCTACTACGTGAGCGAAGGCCGCATACATTTCCGCGACGGAACGCCGGAGATGAACGTAATGCATTATCGGCGCCTTATCGGCGACATGCTCTTCATGGAAATACCCTTCACTCGTACGCGTTCGCTCAACGCGGGCCTCCGCCTGCCGGACGAAGCGGTGCTCATCCGTGCCGACGGGACAGCACGGATATATCGCGGCACCATGATATCCCTGGTACTCTTGCTCATCGGCCTTGTTTCAGGTATTATGATAATGACAGCCCGGGCATATCGTGCAGCCCCGGCCGTTCCCCGGGAGGGAGCCATGACAATGCATCATCAACCGTTCTTTGCGGCAGCCGACAAGGGCGGTGCATCCTCAGCGGATGACGACGCCGGCATTCAGATAGAAGGACTTGACGATATACCCGCGCTCGAGGCGGATACAAAAACCGGCAATGAGAATGCCGATATCGATGCCCTCCTCAAGGGTGCCGACGACATAGAGGCAATGATGAAGGACATGAAAGCGGGTGATACGCCGGATGCAATGCCGGATATCGCCATAGCCGACGCGAACGATGCCCCGCCTCTGCTCGATAGCGTCCCCGAAGATGCCGTCCCGGCTATCGATGATGCCGCAATACCCGCCATGGCCGGCAACGCCCTCATCGATAGGGCGGGCGTTGCGCCGGAACGTTCAACGGACGGTCCGGCCGTGGATACCGCCACGATACGCCGCATGATCGATGAAGCCCTTGCCGATAAGATGATAGCCTCCGAACAGGAGCTTTCCCGTATCATGAAAGAAGTCGCCATAGAAGCGGTCAAGATCAGCACGAAATCGATAGTGGAATATATCAAGCGATCGCTGCCGCGATAGTCGTTCATATGAATACCTTCCGAGTCAGAGAACAGCGGGTTGCAGCCCGCTGTTCTCAATATCCCAGCGATAATGCCATTTGAATTTGACTTCCCGTCCGTTCATGATTACTATATGGCGTAACGTTACACCATGATTCGGGAGTATCCCATGAATATCGCGATAGTCGGCTACGGCGGGCTCGGTAAACTGCATGCGCGGAATCTTCCTTCCATACACGATGCACGCCTTGTCTCTGTCTGCGATATCGCCTATGTCCCGCAGGCGGACGACGCCTATGCGCATTTCGAAGGCGGTAAAGGCGGCGCACCGAAAGATTTCAACGTGTACGCGGACGCCCGCGATATGTACGCAAAAGAAAATATCGATATCGTCATCAATGCGCTCCCGTCCGATCTGCACGCGTCCTTCAACATCCAAGCCCTCGAACACGGCTGCCACGTATTCACGGAAAAGCCCTTCGCGTTGAACGTTGAAGATTGCGACGACGTTCTCCGCGCGGCGAAGAAAGCGGACAGAACGCTCATGGTGGGGCAATGCATGCGATTCTGGCCGGGTTGGCAGGAGATAAAGACCTATGCCGACGACAAGCGCTTCGGGGATCTGCGATACCTCTCGCTTCGCCGTATCGGCGGTTCACCGCGCGAGGGCTCGTGGTTCTTCGACCCGAAGCGCTCGGGCGGCGTGACCATGGACCTGCATATCCATGATGTCGACTTCGCGAATTTCATCTTCGGTTTCCCGACACGCATATCCGCAAGCGGCATCCGCGATGAGGCGAACATGCTCGATATTGTGACCGCATCGTACGAATATAAGGAAGCGCGCGTTCTTATCGAAAGCGGCTGGATGGGAAAACGTGATTTCGTCATGGAATTCCAGGCGGTGTTCGACAAGACGGTCATGAAGTATCAGGGCGGCAAGCTCATGCGGTACAGCGGGAACACATACGAGGATGTTCCTATAGCGGCAGGCGGGGGGCATCGAGCGGAACTGGAATACTTCTTCGAATGCGTGCGTTCCGGGAAAGCGCCGGAACTATGCATGCCGGGATCATCACGCGACTCCATCTCGCTCGCGCTCATGAGTGCGGAAAGCATAGCGGCTGGAAAAACGGTCACCGTGCAATAATACCATCAACAATACAGGAGAATCATCATGGACATCGGCGTCATCACCCGGCTTACGGAAGGAAAGAACACGTTCGAAGAAGTGAAGAAATTCGGTCTTGCCGTATGTCAATTCGTCAACTGGGATCCCTCGCTCTGGCGCGATGATATCGCAGCGCAGGTCGTGACCGACATGAAAAGCACCGGCATTCGCGTGAGCGGGCTTTGGGCGGGATATACCGGCGGCTGCAAGTGGAATTTCACTGAGGGGCCATCGACGCTCGGGCTCATCCCGAAGGAGCTGCGTGCTCAGCGAGTGAAGGAATTAAAGCTCGCGGCCGACTTCGCGAAAAAGATAGGCGTAAAAGCTATCATCACCCATGCGGGTTTCCTCCCGGAGAACATGAGCGATGCGGATTATCTTCCCGTGCTCGATGCGATAAAGGACATCGGCGCATACTGCAGGGATCTCGGCGTCGAATTCTGGTTCGAGACAGGACAGGAAACGCCGGTAACACTGCTTCGCTATATCGAAGAGAGCGGCCTTGACAATCTCGGCATCAATCTCGATCCGGCGAACCTCATCCTCTACGGCAAAGGAAATCCCATCGATGCGCTTGACGTATTCGGCAAATACGTTAAGAATATCCATGCAAAGGACGGACTGTATCCTGTCAACGGTCGAAATCTCGGCAAGGAAACGCCTATCGGCGAAGGGAAGGTACGTTTCCCGGAATTCATAAAGCGGCTCAGGGAGATAGGCTTCACCGGAGAGCTTATCATCGAACGGGAGATCAGCGGAAGCAAAAAAGATGATGACATCAAGAAGTCTATCGGCGATCTCAAACGCTGGGCGAACGCGTGAACCCGCGATCATCATACTGTAAGGACTTGCATCATGAAAAAGCAGAACAAGATATCCTGCCGCGTCGGCGTCTATGACAGCATCGAAACAGCGGCAAAGCATCTCCCGCTCGCGGGGATACACTTCGCGGAAATTCCGGCGCAGCCTGTCGATGCGCTGAAAAAGACCGATGCCGTCTGCCGGACGAACGGCGTTACACCGCTCACCATCGCGGGCGACCTCAACTGCGATGATGCCGCATCGATAGAAGCCGTGCTCACCGCCTGCGCTGCAGCGAAGGCGATCGGTGTTGCCCACTACTTCATCAGCGCGAAAGGCAATGACCGCGCTCTCGCGATATCGGTATTGAAACGTGTGGGCGAGCGCGCCGCGGAGAACGGCGTGACGATATGCCTCGAGACGCATCCCCCGTTCTGTCTGAACGCGGAGGAGATGCTCCGCACCATGCGCGAGGTATCGCATCCGAACGTGCGCATCAATTTCGACACAGCGAACATCTTCTACTACAATCAGAACATGGACAGCGCGGATGAGCTCAAGAAGATCATCGCGTCGGTAGCGAGCGTGCATCTCAAGGACACCGACGGCGGGTTCAAGTCAGGCAATTTCCCCGTTTTCGGGCGCGGTGTCGTACGCTTCCCTGAAATATTCGCCGCACTGCACACCAATGGATTTTCCGGCCCGCTCACTCTGGAAGTGGAAGGCGCGCTCGTCACCGGCCTTGATGTACCGTCGCGGCATGCGGTCGTGACCGGATGCATGGATTATCTCCGGAGCATCGGGGAAGCGTGAGCATGCGGAGATCGCCGTCAACGATACGTGACATTGCTCGGCTTGCCGGCGTCGGCACCACATCGGTGTCGAAATTCTTTTCCGGAAAAGGATATCTCGGCGCCGATACGCGCACACGCATAGAGGCCGCGGTAAAAAAGACCGATTACCGGATCAATAAAAGCGCGAGCCTCCTGAAAAGCCGTACCAGCCGCGAGATCGCAGTGATAATACCCGAACGCGAGGGATATAAAAGCTACGCGCGCGACCATTTCATGGGGCGAAAATTCGGCGCAGCGATGGAAGCATCGTTCAAGCTCGGCTATGATCTCCTGCTCGTGTATGCACCCACCGGGGCGGCAGCGTTCGACACGATAGTCCGTACACACTCGTTCGCCGGTGTCATCTTCATGGAAACACCGCCGGAACACTTCATCGAAACGCTCACACGCTTTCGCATACCGTACGTACTTTCGAATTTCACGAGCATACGAACGGGCGATCCGCCGCTCGTCAAGAACGGTGTCAACGGCGTCGTTTCAGATTTCAGGACTATGTTCGCCGACATCTTCACCTTCGCGGTACAGCGCGGTTACACGTGCCTTGGGTTTTCCGGCATGACATCACGTGCCATCGATGCGAAACGCATCATCAGCGATCTTTTTAAGAAGCATGGCATGAGTGACTGTTCGGCGCACCTGCCGACCGGCGGCGGGAAAACAGATATCAGCGGCATACTTTCTGCCGCAAAGCGCGCAAAAACGCTTGTCATTATAGAACACCGCTCGCTCGCCGTTCAGTTCTATCTTGATACCCGCGGTACAGGGGCAGGCATCGGACTTTTGGCGATGGATAATTTCCCGGAATTCGATATTTTTCAGCCGCAGATATCACATATCGAGCAGGATATCGATGGCATCGCAACTGGCTGCCTCTCCATGCTCACCGATATGATAAACGAGCATGTGCTTACGAAACCGGCCGTTACAGTACCGGTGCGGATCATCGAACGGGGAACAACCTGACGTGTCCCATCGTGTACCGGCAGGACTATTCGACCGTCAGTACGCCCGACATTGCACGGGCATTCCTGCTGTAATACGATATCGTCCCGGCGGTAGTGAATGTCATTGAGAACGTCGCCCCCGGGGCTATGTCCCCGCTGTCGAACATACCGTCCGGCTTCCCAATGGTACCGCTCGTAACTGTCTGGGCCCCGCCCTCGCTGTTCTTCCATTGCACCGTATCTCCGACCGCAATGGTCAATGTGCCCGGACTGTACTGCTTGTTGATGTCCACCGTATACGTGTTCGATGTGACCATCAGCGGATTGCTCGGTGCACAGCCTATCGTCAGCATCGCTATCGTAAGACCTATCGCTATGTATGCATGTGCAGGCATGAATCACCTCCACGAGTGCTTTCAATAACAATCTACGAATCCAGCCCGGAGAGTCAATGTGTTCTGCCATGGAAGAACATGCATCGATACGCTATTGAATTCCCCCGCCGCAAGTCTATAATGCCGGCACCATGTTCAACTTTTCACTATCATCGACCGACGGCGCCGCGCGCAGTGGAACGCTTTCGGTCAACGGCACAGAGATAGGCACACCGGTATTCATGCCTGTCGGCACGAACGGTACGATAAAAGCGGTGCCCCCATCGATGGTAGAGGACGAGGGCCCGCGCCTCATTTTGGCGAACACCTATCACCTTGTCCTCCGCCCGGGTACGGATATCGTGGCATCCGCGGGGGGCATCAAACGCTTTTCCGGATGGCAGCACGCGATGCTCACCGACTCCGGGGGATATCAGGTCTTCTCGCTCGCAAAGCTCAACAGGATAACCGATGACGGTGTTTCGTTCCGATCGCATCTCGATGGGACGCCGTATCTCTTTACCCCCGAAAAAGCGATGGAGTGGCAGCATGCCATCGGCGCCGATCTCATCATGGCCTTCGACGAGTGCATGCCGCATGATGCCGACCACGCTTACGCCGAAGCATCGACAGCGCGCACATCGCGATGGGCAAAGCAATGCATCGCCTATCACAACGCCAGGGAGAACTCATCGCGCCAGTATCTCGGCGGCATAGTACAGGGAGGGCTTGATCGCGATCTGCGGATACGAAGCGCCTCCGAGATAACCGCCATGGGCTTCCCGTTCCATGCCATCGGCGGGCTCTCCGTCGGTGAGGGACATGATACGATGGGCGAAGTGCTCTCCTGCACCGCGCCCCTGCTCCCCGCGGACAAGCCGCGATATCTCATGGGCGTCGGCGAGGTGCGCGATATACTCATGGCCGTGTCATACGGCATCGACATGTTCGACTGCGTCATGCCCACGCGTAATGCACGCAACGGGGAAGCGTTCACAAAGAACGGCGTCGTACGGATACGCAACGCGCGTCACGCCGGAGACAATGGACCGCTGGAAACAGGATGCGGCTGCTACACCTGCAGAAATTTCTCGCGCGCCTATCTCCGGCACCTGGACAATGCGAAGGAAATGCTTTTCCATACGCTCATGACCGTGCACAATCTCAGATTCATGCATGATCTCATGATCGCGATACGCGCGGCGATCGCCGGCGGGACGTTCAGCTCATTCGCAAAAGCGTTCAATGATTCGTTCTATCGGGAGTAACGGGCGATGCGTTATTGCACCAATCGCGTATCAAAATAATCGACCACCCACCAGTACTCGCCGAGCTTCTTCAGCGTGAAGAACCTGAGCGATGTCGGTTTGAACTCGTGTTTCACGCCATCGTCCGCATACCGTTCGGCGACCTTCGTCTGCACGTACGCCGTGTGTATGCCCTTCACATTAGTTATCATCGTCTGCAGGAGTTCGAATTTCCTGAGCTCATAGTATTCATTCGTACGGTTCTCTTTCTCAACGGCGGTCTTTATCGCCCAGAGCCTGTCGCCCTCGGGCTGCGCCGGGCCATGCATACGGGTATCGCCATGTGAACCCTGCGTACCGTGCGCTGCCGGTGCATGCCCTTTCACCGCCGGCTCATATCCTGCATCATAGGCGCGGCGTTCAAGATCGGCAAGGAAATGGAAGCGGATATCGCGGTCAAAACGGGAAGCGATATATTTCCGGTATTCGGCAAAGAACGCTTCTTTATCCTTCGGCAGCTTTTTCATGTAATCGACTTCCAGCGCAAGCGCAAGCACGCTCACCGGACTTTGATGATAGGCGTTGATCAGGTCGTTCACATACTCATCGCCGTGATCCTTCTTCATCTGGAGCAGCGAGGAATTATCGCCGTACTTCCTGAAGAACGAATTCGACAGGTTCGCGTTCGCATAGCGGCGCCCCGCCTCCAGATCGGTCCAGGAATCCTTCGCCGGTCCGAATTTCCACAGATAGTAATCATGATAGCGGCTTGAGACCATGACGAACGACGGAAGATGGATGTTTCGGAAATAGCCGCCCCAATCCCTGCGCTGCTGCGCGGTGAAAAGATCCTCTACGACCTCATACGGCGGTTTTTTCGTCGGCGCAAGCACTGGTATATCGTCCTTCTTGTCCGCAGCAACGGCGATCGATGCTTCGCCGGTCGCCGCTTCATCAACGAAAAGATACGCCATGACGGTCGAGATGCGATACGTATCGGGATCGTTCGGTGTCGGATTGAACATCCCTTCGAGACGATATCGGCCGACGCGCTCAAGCGCGAAGAAATTGGCGATATTGATCCTCATCGTGTATGTTTCGCCCGGGCGCATCGTTATCACCCTGTCGCCGCCGGCGATGCCGTTCAATCCTTCTTTATGCTGCCAAAGCGTGTACGGATGCGACGGCATTACCCTATTATTGCGCTCATCGAAAAGCGTGAAACGGAAATTCTCGAACGGATTGGGCGAATTGGTGAAGGTTATCGACTGCTCGCGGCATACGATGCGTATTTCCATCATTACGGGTTCGGCAAGCCGATAGCGGTTCCGGTCCGGGGCTATCTGCACGAAGTAGCGTGCCTTTTCCGCTGCGATATCGTCCGTAAGTTCCACCTCGCCGCGCAGATGCACCGTTGCCGGGACAGTGGACTTCACGGATGCCGGAGGACGATCGGTAGAGTATATCGACGGAGTTCCCCCGAAAAGTACCGATACGGATGCCAATAACAGTAATTGCTTCATTATCTTTCCCGAAACATTATGTTGCTTATATTTTCGGCGTATTCAGGGAAAAACATGAGATGCCCGGCTATGACAAATATGTCCACAAAGTGCTCTAATACGGGCATTTCCTTGACAAGGAGCGGAAAACGTACTATACTTAATGTAGAAATTATGGTATTGTGCGTGCCTCTGAGGAGCGCTTGTATGAGAATTATGTGTATGGCTTCGGCACTTTTCCTGGCCGTTTCCATATCCGCGTTCCCGTCTTTTTTCGATAACCTCACCGATCTGGATGCACGCGGAAAAGCCATGGCAGGCGCAGTGAGCGCCATGCCGCGCGACGGCAATATCATCGGGATAAATCCTGCCGGTATCCCGTTCATCAAGAACCCGGTCATTTCTCTCCTTGCAAATCCGCAGTACATAACTCCGGACGATCGGTCCGTGCTGAGCAGCGTAATGCTGAGCGGTCTTGTTTCGTTCAATCCATACGGCGGTATCGGACTTGCCGCGACATGGCAGCCGCTCTTCATGAACGGCACCCTTGTATTGAACGTGTTCCAGGCGACGCTCGGATACGGCATAAAGATACTGCCCAATTTTTCTTTCGGTGTCGGCGGGCGTTTCTCGATGTGGACGCTCAATGCGAGCGAGCTCGGGGCAGGCTATCAGGGCTTAAGCCCCAACGCGAATGCCGGCGTGTTCTTCACCGTCAGCGAGCATTGGAGCATGGCATTATCCGCGAACAATATCCTCGGACCGTTCTTCAGCTCCAGTTCAGGGAAGGACACCTCCGATGCCGGCAAGGATTTCGGGATGACATCCCTGCGCTACGGCCTCGGTTTTCGCAATCAGAACACCGGCTTCGTCGATCTCGATGTCGTCTACTCGCTCAACGACTGGGCGCATTTCGATCTCGGATCGTTGGCGATCCTCCTCGGCGGCGAGATATATCCGGTAAAATATCTCGCACTTCGTGTGGGTTTCCAGTTCAGCGATCTTATTCAGATACAATATATACTTCAGAACATCAATATCTCCGGCGGCGTCGGCTTGCGTTTAGGAGATATCATCCTCGATGTTTCGTATGCGAATTCCCCGACTGGGCTGACGACAATGGGAAGCTTCGCCCTGTCCGTGAGCTATGTCTTCCCTATGCAGCTGAAGGGTGAGTCCGACGATATAACCGGTCCGACGACGGGCACCACCGAAGTCATTCCCTCCGGCGAAACGAACCAGTAATCCAACGATACGCCAATAAATAAGAAAAGGCAGGTTGCCCTGCCATTTCTGTACGGTCATGCCTAGAACGCGTGCGCCATCTGTCCGGAAAGCGAGGCCTCCTTGACCACCTTCCCTGTCGCCGGGGCATCACCCTTCGCGCGTGCGCCGATGAACTTCACGTTCGCGGCGATGATACCGACAGCCTCGCGCTTTTCACCGTTCTTTGTCTGATAGTTGTCCTGCTTAAGGTTACCGGACACGAGAACGGGGTTCCCCTTCTTGAGGGATGCGCCGCAGCGCTCCGCGAGCGGGCCCCACGTGGTCACATTGAAGAAGCTCACCTCGTCGACGAGGTTCTTCCCCTGGAAGTAGTAGCGGTTGTTCGCGACCGAGAATTTGCAGAGCGACTTCCCGCTTTTCGTCTTAAGAAGCTCCGGGTCCCGCGTGAGCCTCCCTTCGACGACGATGAGATTGATGTTGCTGGCCATTGGCCACCTCCTGAATATATTATACCTGTATTGAACACCAAAAACATCAAAAATAAGCCTCAGCGGACGAAAAAAAATCGGTCAAGGGAAGCGCCCTTTCTTCCGTAAATTCAATTATATTCTATACGGCAGCTCCCCTGCCAAGGAATGCGCATGGCGCCTGAAGCAAAACAGCGGGTACGCGAGAATATCACGAAATTGGCGGATATCTTCGGTTCCGCGGACGTGGTCTCGAAGCTCCTTGTCAAACAATACGATGAGACACAAAGGCAGCTTGCCGCCCTGAACGAAGAGAACCAGAAGCGCATTGACGACCTCAAGCGGCTTGAGGCGGAGCACAAGAAACTGTCCGATGAAAAGGAACGCGTAGAAAAAGAGAAATCCGAGCATCAATCGCGTGCGGACGATCTCTCCCGTGAAATGGAAACGCTTCGCGCGCGCATGGACGGGATACCGACGGATGCGACCGGCGAAGCGAAAGATATCGCCGATCAGATGAAAGCGCTTGCCGCCGAGAAAGCGAAGCTTGAGGCGCAGGTACAGGCGTTCGACCGCACGCTCGAAGAAGAACGGGAGAAGATCGCGGCGGAGAACGAGGAAATACGCACTAAGATAAAGGAAATATCGGAAGAGAACGTTTCCCTCACCGCGTCCATCGAGAAAGAAAAAGCGAAATTCGAAACGGCGCTGAAAGAGCTTGCGGCAGCGCAGGAAGAAAAAGCCGCGGAAGAGACCAAAGCGAAGCAGTATTCTGAACGCATCGAAGCGCTTGAGGCGGAAATTGCATCGATAGAAAAATCACCGTCGGGAGCGGATCGCGACAAGGAACTGAAAAAACTGAACGGGCTGGTCAAAGAACTGCGGGGAGAAAAGGAATCCCTCGAGGAGCGATTGACCTCTATCGACAGGGAAAAAGAAGAAGAGCGGACAAAAATACGCAGCGAATATGAAGCGGAACTTCACAAGCTCTCTGATATCGTCGATGAGCTCGAATTGCAGAAGCAGAACATGCTCGCCAAGATCGGCTCTCTTGAGGATCAGCTCAAGGAAAAGCATATTTCCCAGGAAGAATACGCCCCGCGCAGGGAGCATCTCAACAAAAAGATCGCGGAAGCGAAGGAAGAGCAGGGACGCTATCGAGAGCGCATGGATGAGATCAAGGGCACGCTTGCTGAGGGTGAAGAAGCGCTCTCGCGTTCGCGCGAGGTGGAAGAGCTCAAACGCATGCTCGCCGATGTCGAGCGGAGCAATAAGCGGCTTACCGACGAGGCAAAGGAATTACGCACGGAGAACGAGGAGCTTATGAGCTCGGCCGTGCTTGCGCGGCACGATGCCTCGTCACCGGGCATCGCCCCCGGCACTGCCGCAGCCGGCTTGTCCGATTCGAAGAGTGAAGCACGCGACATGAAGCTCATGGGCGCCCTCGAAAAAATGTCCCATGCCGTCGATTCCATGGGGGGGCATCATGATACCGATCTCGTGCGTCTCCTTGAAAAGATAACAGTATCCGGTGCAGCATCCGGGAATGTAAAAGAAAAAGTATTCACGCTTATCGAGAAAATAGAGAACAGCCGCGTTGAGATAAATCCGATGGGCGCAAGCGGCATCATGCTTCCCGGACAGATGCAGGCGACCGCTGCTACTCCTACCGCATTCATGACCCCGGGCATCAGCGGCGGCGGCGCCGGGATGGGTGGTGCTGGTGGAATGGGCGGCGGTGCAGGAAGTGCTGGACCGATGACAATGCCAGCCCCGCCCCCGATGCCTGGAACCGGTGGGGCCGGCGGTGCTGGTAGTGGCGGCGGTACCGGTAGTGGCGGTGGCGCCGGCAGCCCAGGTGGCGGAAGTGCTGGCGGAGCGGGAGCCGGAGCGGCCCCGGGACAGGAAGCAATGCAGGCCCCGGGAATGCCTGCCGGCAGCCCGGGCGGCGGCGCCGGGGGAGATCGCGGCGGTGCGCGCAAGGACGGTGAACTGCCGCAGACCATCATGCGCCTCAAACTCGACACGCGCGATGATGATTATGATGAAAAACTCGTGGTCACCTATGCCTTCGACACCATGCCGGAGAATCTTTCATACTCGAAATACAAACCGATACTGCGCAATGCGGTACGGCTGACCTTGCTCGGCAATCTCCAGGAAGGACTCGATATGTTCAAAATGGTCCGCGAGCAGAACCTGCCGAAGGAATTCAAGGATATGATAGATAAGAACATACAGGACATCACGTACTTTCTCCGCGGCATGTACCGCGCGCAGCTCGAGCAGTAACGCGTCCCTGCGATATCAGTATCGCACAAAGCCGCTCTTCCTGAGAAGCGCGATCCCGACCGGTACGAACATGAGCACTATACCCGATGATATGAGCGGCACCGCATGCCCGTATCGCGCCCCGACGACACCGAATATCGCCGAGCCTGCCATGGCACCGGAGCTCTGCCAGAGCGTTATGAACGCGCTCGCACCGCCTACGCGATCGATGCGGAACAGTTTTGCCGCGCCGTAAAAGAACGAGAACGATATGAAGCCGTCGCCGATCTCATGGACCATGCGCAGTGCGAACGATGCGGGCAGGTTCGGCACGCACATGAGAACATGGAACACGCCGGAAAGGAAAAAGCCTATCATGAGGAGCGTCATCATCGAGCGGACGATCTTCCGGGCGATGAGCTGCATGCCGATGAACGCTCCGATGCCGACGAATATCATCCCGATGCCGGTATAGAGGCCTATGCCGACGGGTGACAGCAGAAGCGTCTGCTTCAGGAACGGTCCGTAGGACACTATCTCCGCACCCCAGTGAAAGCTCGAGAGGAAGAATATCACACAAAGCGAGAGCACCTTCGGCGTGAACACCTCCCGCTGATATTCCGCGAGGCGTATCGATACCGTCTCCGTACGCGGCAGGAACAGGGCGAGAACCGCGAAGACGAGATAGCTTATCACTTTTACCGTGAAAAGGAGCTGAAAATCCGCGATCGCCAGCAGCACGCCACCCGCGACGATACCGATACCCATGGCGAAAGAATTGAACGTGCTGAACACTCCCGCATCGCGGTGATCATGCGTGCGTATCTTGAAGAACATCGCATTGACGGCTATCTGATAGAACCGCGAACCGAAGCTCCCGATGAACGCAATGATGCAGAACGCCGTGAACGAGCGCGTAACGAGAAACCCCGCGTAGCTCGCCGCGATAAGCAGGAAGCTCGCCGCGAGTATGAAGCGCACGCTGATACGGTCGGCGCCGATGCCCATGGGGAGCGAGAACACGATGGCGGCGATGCCGGAAATGCTGAAATAGAGACCTATCTGAAATCCGCTGAAATGGAGGGACTCGAAATAGATCGGCATGAAAAATCCGACAAGACGGAGAAACATCGCCTGTACGGATATGAGAAGCACAAAGTAGATGAAACCCGGCGGGAATCGCGTGTTCATGCGATCACCGTCAGGAATAGGAGAGCATGGCATCGAGCGCATGGAACGCCTTCACGCGTATGTCCTCAGGCACGGTGATGCGATGTGTTCCGCGCTCAAGCGACGACAGCACGTCGGCAAGCGATGTCATCTTCATGTTCGGGCAGACGATGCGCTCGTCAGGGAAATAGAACCTCTTGCCGGGATACTTCGTCTCGAGCGGGAAGCGTATGCCGGTCTCGGTCAATATGATGAACTCATCGGCATCGCTCTCCCCCGCGAACCGTATCATCTGCGATGTCGACAGCACTTCGTCGGCGTAGCTGCGTATCAACGGGTTCACCTCGGGATGGCACAGTATCTTCGTTTTCGGATGCTCCCGCTTCAGGCGCGTTACATCGCTTTCCTTGAACCGCTGATGCGTGGGGCAATACCCGGGATAGAGGTGTATCGTCTTCTCGCCGCCGAGCTTTTCCTGCACCCACCCGCCGAGGAATTTGTCCGGCGTGAATATCACTTCGCGGGACGCCACGCCCTTTACTACGGCAAGAGCATTCGCTGAAGTACAGCAGACATCCGAAAGCGCTTTCACCCGTGCCGATGAATTGACATAGGTGACGACCGGTGCGGAGGGATGCTCTGCCTTGAAATCCATGAGCGACTTTTCATCGATCATATTTGCCATCGGACAGCCGGCCTCGAGGTTGGGGAGGAGTATCGTCTTCTCCGGAGCGAGTATGGCGGCACTTTCCGCCATGAAATGAACGCCGCAGAGTATTATCGTTCTCTCTTTGCCGTCACGCGACCGGCGCGCCAACTCCAGCGAATCGGCGACGACCAAGGCTATCTCCTGTATCTCACGCGGCTGATAGGTATGCGCGAATATCGCTGCACGACGATCGTGCGCCAATGCCATGATCCTCTGCTGCAGTTCAGTGAGGGGCATATCAGCGCGGCTTTTTTACGGTCTTCTTTTTTACCACGACACGAGGGGCCTTCTTTTTCACGGCCTTCACTGCCTTCGCCGCTTTCACCGGCTTCATCGCTTTTCCCGGCTTCGCTTTGACTGAAAGCAGCACCCAGCGGTCATCCTCGGTACGCCTGACTTTCGGCAATAATATGCCGTAGAGATATCGGTTCACGGTCTTTTTTCCGACACGTATCCCCAGCCGATCGGTTATGTTGCCGGCTATCTGACGGGTATAGAGCGGCCCGCCCTCTTTTTCAAGCTCTTCCAGTATGGCCCGGCAGGCGTTCTCATCCCAGACTACGGCCTTTTTTGCCTTCGGCACGGGCTTCGTGATGCTCTTCTTATCGTCGACGTTCATTGCCGTCTTCTTCCTGACCGCCATTACGCTCTCCTATCGGCCACAGTGGGCTCATATTCTCGCGGGCCGCTCATAGACTGGGTTGCAGTATAGCACAAAATTATATAATCACAACGAATCAGTCAAGTCAAAATCCAGTCATGGAGTGATCATGATCTCCCGGACAGCGAACGCAGTTTCTCACGGAGCGTATTGCGGTGCAGCCCGAGAAGTTTTGCCGCCTCGGTCTGCTTATTGTCCGAAGCGACGAGCGCATGCGTGAGGACGATGCGATCGAGCATATCGGTCACTCCCTGATACACGGTGCCCGGCGGGAGTGCGGCGACCGCAGCGAGCACGGCCTTCTCAAGGTCATCGGCATCCGCCGAGTCCGCATGCGGCGCAAGCGATTTCGGGACCGCGGAAATATCGATCGAATCGGAATGCGAAAGGATGACCGCACGCTCGATGACGTTCTCAAGCTCGCGCACATTCCCCGGCCAGCGGTACGAAAGGAACGCCTCACGGCATTCAGGGGTAAGACCGCGTATCTCTTTGCCGTATTTGGCGTTGAATTTCTCGATAAAATGCTCGACGAAAAGCGGAATATCGTCCGTACGCTCCGAAAGCGAGGGAATGGGGATATGGATGACATGGAGGCGATAGTAGAGATCGTCGCGAAATTTCTTCTCATCGACATAGGCCTTGAGGTCGCGGTTCGTCGCGGCGATGATGCGCACATCGACGCTCCTGCTCTCCTCCCCGCCGACAGGCTCGATGACGCGCTCCTGGAGTACGCGCAGTATCTTCGACTGCAGCGGCAGCGGCAATTCGCCTATCTCATCGAGGAATATCGTCCCCTCATGCGCGAGCAGGAATTTCCCCTTCTTGTCCGCCACCGCGCCGGTAAACGCACCCTTCTTATACCCGAAGAGCTCCGATTCAAGGAGATTCTCCGGTATTGCAGCGCAGTTAATGCCGATGAACGGCTTCTCCGCGCGTCGGCTCTTTTCATGGACGAATCGCGCGAGCACTTCCTTCCCGGTACCGGTCTCGCCGGTGATGAGGACGGTGGCATCGGTATCCGCGACAATAGTGGCCGTGTTGAGTATGCCGACAATGGCCTTGCTCTTCCCGATGAACACGGACTCGCCGCGCCCCATGAGCTTCTCGCGGAGATCCGTGTTCTGCTTGAGGAGCTTTTCCTTTTCCCGCTGCGCGCTGATATGCCGGTACAATCGGTTCGCGATGAGGCTCGCTATGATGGTAAGGAGCCGGAGCGTCGAGCGATGATCGGTGTCCGAGCGGTATTCCTTCTCTATGCCGAGCACGCCGATGGTCTTGTCCATGGACCCGACGGGGCTGTCGTACTTGAGCGGCACGGCGAAGAACGAGCACGTCTCGCTTTTCCCGCGGCGTATCTTCATCTTGTTGAGGAAATCCGTGCTCTCGCTCACGTCCCGAATGGCGATGCTCTTCCCCGTATGGAATACCTTGCCGACCGTCCCCTCGCCCACATCGTAGACGCCGCGTTCGATGGCCTCATCGCTCAGGTGATATCCGGTACGCACGCGCAGCTTCTCGCCGTCATCGAGCACGCTTATCATGCCGCGCTTGATGCGCATGTGCCCGGACATGGCGGTCATTATCTTCTGGAACATCGAGTTGAAATCTATTTCCTCTTCAAGAATGCCGCCGATGGCGATGAGCAGTTCCTGATCGTCGATGCGGTGCTTCAGGTCCTCGATAAGGTTCGCCTTGATAAGCGTCTGCGCGGCGAAGCTCGCTATGGTCTCAAGCAGACCGAGGTCCTCTTTCGTATACGCATTGAGGCGATCGCTGTCCACGCTCATGACACCGATAATGCTGTTCTTGTCCTTGATCGGCACGGCAAGCTCGGATTTGAGGTCATCGCGGATACGCACATAATACGGTACCGACCGCACGTCATTGACGAGAAGCGATTCGCCCTTTCTGGCGACAAAGCCCGTCACCCCCTCGCCTACTTTGAGCTTCGTGCTGGCGACAGCGGCGGTCTTAAGACCCCTCGATGCCTTGATATCGAGCACGCCTGCTTCATGATCGATGAGCATGATGCTGCCGGTAAGCGAATCGGTTATCTTTATGATGCGATCGACGAGATTATCAAGTATCTCCTGCGTCGTCTTGGCGCTGTTTATCGTTGAAAGTATCTCTTCAACGAGCTTTACTGTATCGCTTTCTTTCATGTGTGTCGTCTTCAACGGGATGCCTCCAAGGTATACGAGCATGATAAAATGTCAATGCCCTCAATGCAAGCACACGAGCACCATATCGATGCTCCGCGGAATTCATTGCCATCTCTCTGTGCAATATGCACAATATTTGTGCTGCTATTTTGATTATGCCCTCTATCAGTGCATAATATAGTTGAACCTTGCAACCCCGGGGATGAGGGTATCCTGTCCGGTTCCCTGCTCACCGATACGCCGCAGCATGGCAAACCGGCCATATTTCCCATGTTTTCCAATGGTATTCCCATAGATGCTGTCCCTCACTCCTCGTGTGACTGATGCCTCGGCAACCGACGAACAATGGCATGAAAATTGCCGATACTATGGTAGTATGAACAAATATCATGCCACTTTATTTTAGGAGGACATATGTGCTGCTGTACTGAATCTGATGGCTGCGTGGACGTTCCGTCGATATTCGGTTCCAACGTCTTCAGCGACAAGGTAATGAAGGAGCGCTTACCGAAGGAAACGTATAAGGCGCTCAGGGAAACCATACGCACCGGCTCTCCGCTGAAAGCCGAGGTCGCCAATGTCGTTGCCAATGCAATGAAGGACTGGGCCATAGAGAAGGGCGCCACCCATTACACGCATTGGTTCCAGCCGCTCACGAACATCACCGCTGAAAAACACGATGCGTTCATCTCGCCTACCGACGACGGCGAAGTTATCATGGAATTTTCCGGCAAACAGCTCATACAGGGCGAGCCGGATGCCTCGTCGTTCCCGAGCGGGGGACTGCGTGCCACATTCGAAGCGCGCGGCTACACCGCGTGGGACTGCACCTCGCCGGCATTCCTCAAGACCGACGCTGCGGGGAATGTTACGCTCACCATACCTACGGTATTCTGCTCATATCACGGCGAAGCCCTGGACAAGAAAACACCGCTCCTGCGCTCCATGAAGGCGGTTTCCGACCAGGCGATGCGCGTACTGCGTGCGCTCGGCAATAAGACATCGCACTCCGTCATGGCTACCGTCGGACCCGAACAGGAATATTTCCTTATCGATAAGGAATTCTATGAGCGGCGCATGGACCTCATCATGTGCGGGAGGACATTGTTCGGCGCCCCCTCACCGAAAGGGCAGGAGCTGGAAGATCAGTATTTCGGCTCGATAAAGGACAGGGTATCGGCGTTCATGAAGGACATCGACACCGAGCTCTGGAAAATGGGCGTATCCGCGAAGACAAAGCACAATGAGGTCGCCCCTGCACAGTTCGAGATCGCGCCGATATTCTCAACGACGAACATCGCGACCGACCACAATCAGCTTGTGATGGAAACGCTGCAGAAGATAGCGCTCCGCCACGACCTCGTCTGCCTCGTCCATGAGAAGCCGTATGCCGGCATCAACGGTTCGGGCAAGCACAACAACTGGTCGCTTTCCACCGACGACGGGATAAACATGCTCGAACCGGGCGCGACACCGCATGAGAATACGGTATTCATCGCGTTCTGCTCGGCCGTCATCAATGCCATCGATACGCATGCGGACATTCTCCGTGCGACGACAGCGACATCCGGGAACGACCATCGCCTCGGTGCGAACGAAGCCCCGCCGGCGATAATCTCGATCTTCCTCGGGGACATACTCGAGACGATATTGAAGAAGATCGCTGCCGGCGAGAAGATAAGCGCAGGCGGCAAGGACTTCGTGAAGATAGGCATCTACACCCTGCCGACACTCCCCAAGGACA
>JBBTBY010000174.1 GCA_038043445.1 Spirochaetota bacterium | reverse complement strand
TACGCCCGGTGTTTGAGCAGCCGGGATTCGCCAAGACCGTGATACAGCCCGTGTTTATCGAAGGGATGGAGTGGGCGAAGGGCTCCGAGAATACGATAGAAGGAAAGATAGAAGTTGCCTGGCGGCGAAAAGAAGGCCGTGTCGAGATCAATGTAACGATACCGGATGGGATGAGTGCAGAAGTGAGGCTGCCGGGCGATCGTGTTGAGATGCTATATGGCGGTGCTCACGAATTCACGGTGCGGTAACCTCTGCCGCAGACTGCCGCGAAAATAGAGAACAGCGGGTTGCAACCCGCTGTTCCGTTATTCCTATGAGATATTGATGCTTGCGAACCTGTTACAGACGGAAGTATTGCATTTTTGCGACGATCTCTGCCGGGAATTGGACAGATACGGTAAAACGAAGTATACTGAAGGGCATGCATGCTCGTGCGGTCATGACGGAGGTTTGCATGAAATCGATATTCATTATTCTCGCCGCAGCGATGTTGCTTGCGGCAGTGGAAGAACCGGTTTGGAATACGAGCATTCCCGATGCGATAACTAATGCGAACGGCAAGATCGTGTTCGTTCTCTTCAGCGGCTCGGATTGGTGTTCGGACTGCATCAAGCTCAAAAAAAACGTCATCGATACGGAAGCATTTTCCGCGTACGCCAAAGAGAATCTCATCCTCGTGTCCATCGATTTTCCGAAGAACAAGAAATTGCCCGATGATCTCAGACGCGCCAATGCCGAAGCAAAATCGAATTACAATGTCAGGGGTTATCCGACAGCGATCGTTCTATCGCCCGATGGCAGTATCGCGGGGCGCATTACCGGATCCAAGGGAACGCCTGACGAATACGTGCAGAAGATAATCGCCTTGAAGAAATAACGCTCGTCGTTCAGCCGAATTTATTCTGCCGGTGGCATTCCTCGATGACGGCTATCTGCTGACGCACCTGTGCGGGCGTTATCTCAAGCGGTGCGTTCTGTGTGAGCGAGCGATGGAGCATGTTGTAGAAACCACTCGATATCGCTTTGAAGAGATCCGCCTGTTCCTGCGGCACATCCCAGGATTCATCATGCCACGTGAGCTGCTCCGAGCAGTACAGGGGCGACCCGTCGGGGCCGGTTATCGGATTTTCCGAAAGCACCTGCTTGGGCGCTTCTTCCTCTTTGAAATACTTCCAGTCAAGATGCGTCATGCTGCCCTTAAGGCCGCCGCGTGTTCCCTGCACGAGGTAGGTGTGCGTGGGGTAGGCATTGCAGGATGATACCTCAAGGTCGATGACCGGCCGCCCGGGGGCTTTCATCACGAGCTTGATATAATCCTCGGCGTCGCCGAATGAGTTTGCATTGTCCATATGGCATGTCACTTCCGGCATGCCGTCGCAGTCGAGGAAGCGCAGCGCCTGGTCGAGGGGGTGCGGCCCGGTATTGAGAAGACCGCCGGCATTGAATTTACGAACGACTTGCCAGTCCCAGCGGCGCGCATAATTGCTGAAGGCAATGCCGACATGCACGATGCGCCCGAGTACGCCGGAGTCCACGATCTCTTTAACCTTTCGGAAATACGGTGCGAAGCGCGATTGCTGGAATATAGCGAAATGCTTTTTCGTCTTCTCGGCGGTTTTTACGAGCATATCGACCTCTTTGACGGTGCGCGCGAGCGGCTTTTCGCAGAGCACGTTGAAGCCCGCTTCCATTATCTCTTTCGTTATCGGCACATGCATATGGCTCATCGAAGCATTGACGATGAGATCGATATCCGTATGCTTGAAAAGGTCATGATAGTCGGTATATCGCTTGCAGTCGGCCGAGTAATTGTAGACTTTCGCCGCACGGTCCATACGCGCCTGTATGGGGTCGGCGACGGCCACTATCGTATATTTGTCGGGGTCAGTGACAAGGTATTTGGCATGTATATCGGCTCCGCTTCTGCCCTGGCCGATGATCGCTGTTCGTATCTTCATGAAAGGCTCCTTTGCACACGTGGGAATATCAATGTTTCGTGCGGAGAACATAGCCGAAAGTGCCGGGAAAGAAAATGGACGAAATCGGGAATTTCATGGATGATCAAGGTATCGGTTGACCGGCAGTCGCCCCTCCCTGTAACAATCGCAACGCAGCATGGGTATATGGCAGTATGGTTCGTGCAACTATTTTTCGAAGTGCCGTGCTGCGGCGGGAAGCAGTGGGTTTGCTTCTCGGTCTTGTTGCTGCTGTCATTATGCAATGCGCGCCGGTGTCCCTCACTGATCCCGTAAAAACACAGCCGCCTCCCCCGGAGGCGTTCTTAAAGACATTCTCTACGAATGCAATACCGACGATAGACGGAAAATATCTTGCCGCAACGACGGTGATACCGAACGGCGGCGGGCGATATCCGGTGATTCTTATCCAAACGCCGTACGACAAGGAAGACTTAAGCAATTCATACTTTTCATTACTGGCGGCGCAGCCCCTTTTTGACAGCGCATTGTATGCATTTGTTATTGTCGACTGGCGTGGTTTTTTCGGGTCACAGGCCGCAGCCGTATCCGGGTACGACCGCGGCAAGGACGGTGTCGACTGCATCAACTGGATAATCGGGCAGCCGTGGTCGGATGGCTCGGTAGGGACATGGGGTGTATCGGCACTGGGGTATATTCAATATCTCACCATGGTAAAACAACACCCCGCGCACAAATGCGCGGTGCCGATCTTTGCGCATAGCGCCTACCGTTATTCGGATATTTACCCCGGCGGTGTATACCGAAAGGAATATATGCTGATAATAGGGGCAGTGTATGGATTAGATGCAACGTTCAGACAGCACCCCTATGATGATCTCTTCTGGACGTTGAGCGGACAATTTCCGATCGATAAGCTCACCGTACCGGTCCTTGTTGTGGCGGGGGCTTACGACGTTGACAACAGACCCGCAATCGATATCTTCAACGCACTACGTGCATCCGGGGGTGTGAACGCGCGGGAGGGATCGCGGCTCTTGCTCGGGTCATGGATACATCAGGCGGTGCGGGCGGGCGGTGCTGACGGAGAATTCACCGAACAGGAAATGAAATTCATCGATACCGACAATGTCATCCAGCGGAAGAGCCTTGCGTTTTTCAACTACCATATGCGTAATGAGACAGGGAATGAGGTGTCGTCCTGGAGTGTGGCGAGTGTTCACGATTACGGGTCCGGGATATGGAATGGATTTGCAGCATGGCCGCCGCCGGGGGCGGTGCGCAAACGATGGTATCTCCATAAAAGCACTGTTCTATCAGAGACTTCGCCGAGCAGTGCAGGCGATACGGTGACGTATCAGTACAGACCGATAGACCCGTCGCCGACCATCGGCGGTCCGACACTGCTCGACACGCTCGATAAAGGACCGCATGATCAGCGCCCGATCCAATCGAGGGGCGATGGGGTGTTCTTTTCCACCGAAACATTGAGCACGCCGATCCGCGTTCGAGGCATGGTGCATGCGCTTTTCAATGTAAGCACCGCCGGCGACGGTGTAAGCGATACTGATTTCGCCATCCGTCTGACCGATATCCATCCCGACGGGACATCGCTTCTGCTTTCGGACGGCATTGCTCGGCTGAAATTGCATCAGTCGTATCAAACCCCCGATACGATACAAGCGAATACCGTCTATTCCCTTGTCATTGAATTATGCAATCAGATCTCGCATACGTTCGGTACCGGGCATAAAATCGGCATTTTCGTCACGTCCGCGAATTACAGCCGCTTCGATAAGAACATGAACAATGGGCTGGATTTTTCAGAGATGCTTTCGCCCGGGGTTGTGGTGAACAATACGGTTCATTGCAACAGCGGTTATGCATCATATATTGAACTCCCCATTGAATGAGGATGGCAAGAAAGCGAAAGCTCAAACGACGGTCCCTGTAGAAGAGTTTGCCGAGATCGCGGGCTGATGCATTGAGCGGATGACGGTCACTCGAAATTTTAAACAGGTCGATCGAATTATTCGCTTTTCTGCTGCGATGTCTTCGCCTGCGTATCCTTGAGCCGTGCCGTGACGACCTTTTTCACCTGCTCATCGAATTCGGAGTATTTTTCCCGAAGTACATCGAAGTCCTGTTTTGAGAGACGGTAGACATCGCAGTAGGTCATCGCACGAATGCTCGCCATCCGCTTTTCGCCCTGGATGAGCGCGGTCTCGCCGAACGGGGAGCCGGCACCGAGCGTGGCCACTTTTATGTCACTGACGATCACTTCCACGTCCCCGGAGGACAGGAAATACATGCAGTCGCCGTATTCGCCCTGTCGTATGATGTAGTCGTTCGGAAGATAGATGAGCGGACGCAAAAGCTGCGTCACTTCGCGGACGAATATCTCATTCATGTTCTTGAACAGCGCCACTTTTTCCAGAATGCCGCGGTTGAGATGGAGGGATATCTCCATGGCGAGCGTGCCCGGCAGTTCGTCGAGAACGCTCGTTGTCGCGACATTCTTCTGCGTTACCCACAGGTATTGATAGTAGTTCTGCACTTTATGCTGCAGCGCCGGCGGCAGCATCTTCGTGCGCATGTAATCGTTCACTTCTTCCATCTTCTTGAGATAGTTCGCCTTTGCGACATCGAGGTTGGCGATAAGACCGGATACGTTACCGATGATGTAGCCGTACATGCCAACGCCGAATATCTGTGCGATGATCGTATAGATTATCTCTGCGTTCTTCTCGTGGTTCGGGTAGTAGTCGCCGTAGCCGATGGTAGCCACCGTCGTAATGCACCAGTAGAGCGCCCGTATGTATTGGTCGACAGGGGACCGGTTCTGTTCCACCGCCCCTATCATGATCCATCCGAGCGCAATGAAGTGCGCCATCTGAATGAACCAGAAGCCGAACGTGCACAGACGCATGACGCCGGGATTGATATTGAGCGCTATCTGCAGTTCGCGGAACGTTCCGTTCGCCCTGAGGAGCTTGATGAGGCGGAAGAACCAGAACGAGGATAATACGTTCGTGATGAGCGGGTTATTAAGCGTTTCGGGATGAAAGAGGCCTATTATCACGGGGAACGGGAATGCTGCGAGAAAGTCGAGAATGAACCAGGAACGGAGGTAGGTGCTGACGATGGTCTTTCGGTCCGAAACGATAGTGAGCCCTTTCTTGAAGGACATGTTAAGATTGACGAGAATATCGAGCGAGAATATCACGGTGAACAGCCAGTATAAGGCATCGAGGCTGTCATTTTTAAAGACCATGCGGTACGAGAATATCACCACTGCCGCAAGTATCGATACGACGATGAACAAGCTCCAGAAAACACGGAATTTGCCGTTGTATTTTATTACCGGGATGAGGGGTGTATCGGCCATAAGTTTCCTCGCTATGTAGATACCATTATCGGAAAACAGTGATGATAAATATAGAAGGCAGTACATCCGCTTGGGATAACGCGCAACCCCGGATATTCATTATCCGAAGAGCATGCTTTCGACCGCGGGTACATCCTCTTCCGTGACGGATATTGTTTCTTCCTCCGGGCCTTTCGCCGCTCCGAGATAGAGCAGTATCGCGCGGACGGCGGATATCGGCACTGCGTACATGCGTGCAACACAGCAGCAGTATGACCGCATCTGGAACCGATATGCCTCCGATGAGGGCGGCTGTTTCGCTGTTTTGTGATCGACGATGATGAGCGCCCCCTTCTCGTCTCGGGCTATGAGATCGATGCGTCCGGGGAGCCAATGCTCGCGGCCGTCCTTCCGATGGACCGCGGTGAACGGCACTTCACGGCCGACCTCCGTCCATGCCCCGGAGGCGAGGTTCTTGCCGACGGAAGAAGCGATGAATGCATTGAGCATGGTGCGCGCGCGCAGAGCATCGCTTGTGCCTTCGGGAAAGAACTCTTCGACAAGACGGTCTGTCGATGCGGCATCGGATCTGTAATGCTCGAGCATGCGGTGCACCCGGTCGCCCATCTCGGCGGGGGAGAGCGCGTCGTCCGATGCGGCATCGTGATAGAGCGTGATACGGTCAATGGTGTCGCGGGAATGGAGCGCATGCGCGCGAGCGGTTATCGTATCGTAGGTGCGATGCACCTCGATCGCTTTCGGGTGTGGTTTGCCGGCAAGTATGCGGCATACTTCATGGGCGATGCGCGAGCGCTCGGCGATCGCCCCTGCGCCCTCGGTCCGTGCCGCGGCTATACCTCGGCCGTAGAGAAAAAAGCGTGCATGGGGCGCGTCATGGGTGATGGGGCGAAGGCCGTGCATATCCTCGCTTACGCCATAGCTTTCATCGATGAGCGGGATGCCCCCGTTGGCGCGCACAAAATCGGCGATGAGCGTATCGTATACGGTCTCTGCGTATCCGCCCGCCGGTCCCGCGATGACGAGCGAGCGTTTGGCGCGTGTTGCTGCCACGTAGAGAAGACGCTTGCGCTCGGAAAGCGTCTGACGTTCCTCTTCGGCATCATCCCTGTCCGAGATGAGTATGGTCCCGATGTCCGGATGTTTCACGCGCACGGCGAGCGAGCGGCCCATGAACGAAAGTTCTTCCGAGTTCACCGGCGGTTTTTTGGTGAGCCCCCCGAGGAGTACCGTATCGAATTCAAGTCCCTTCGCGGCGTGTACGGTATAGACGCGTAATGCGCGCGAGGAGAGCTCGGGGATGACGGCATATCCTTCCTTTGCATTCGCTTCTATCTCATGCTCCACATATCGTACAAGATCGATGAGCGTGCGTCCGCCGCCCTTCTCGAACACGCGCGCTATCTCGATGAATTTCCTCACGTTCGCGTACGCGATCTCCCCCTCGACATCGGTCATGAGATAGGCATGATATCGCGTGCGCTCCACGATGAACTCTATCGTATCGGCGATGCCATGGATGGTCGTATAGGCCGCGAACTCCCTGATGAGCGCAACGGCGCGGGCGGCTTCCGCTCCTGCTTCTTTCGGCACAGCCGTTCCCGAACAGAACGTGTGCGGTGATATATCCATTGCATACATGCATGCGGCAAGCGTCGAGCTGTCTTCCGGGATGAGCGCAAAGAACGGGAGCTTGAGAACCGGAAAGAAGAGCGCATCGGAAAAGGTCGCGAGATAGGTGATGAGCACGGTGAGGTGGCGTATCTCATCGCGCTCATAGAACCCCTGCCCGCCCATGATGTGATACGGTATGCCGTATGCGGCGAACGCAGCGAGGTATTCGTGGATATCGGAGAATGACGGAAGGAGGAGCGCCGTGCCGTCGAAGGAGCGGCCGCCGTCCGCGTGGTCGGCGACGCAGCGGGCGAATGCATGCGCTTCGAGATGCGTACGCTCGCGGGCGAGGATTTCCGTGCCGTCCCTTGTACGCGTATTGCACATGAGGAATGTCACCGCTCGTTCGTCCGATGGTGCGGCATTGCTGAAATCGTCATCGGGGCCGTAGCCGACTATCGTATCGCCGGAAAGGACATGGGAGAAGAACGCGTTGAAGAATGCGAGCATGGCCGGCGTGCTTCTGAAATTATTCGAAAGACCGAATGATGTCCCGCCTGCGCGTTCAATATCGGCCTTTGTGCGGGTGAAGAGGCTTACATCCGCATTGCGGAAACGATATATCGACTGCTTGCGGTCGCCGACGACGAAAAGAACGGGATGCGGCATAGCGCCCTCGACAAGACGGCGAATGAGCTCATACTGCTGCCAGTTGGTATCCTGGAACTCATCGACGATGATATGCGTGTAACGGCGGCGTATCGCATCGCGCACGGTGCCGGTGTCGAAAAGGCGCACCGCGGTGGCGATGATGTCGTCAAAGGAGATGATATTCCTTTCGATACGCATCTGCTGGTACGCATTGAGCGCGGTCGCCGCAAGTTCTGCGACGGCGGATACGGCGTCGCGATAGCGGGCGAAGGCAAGATCGAGCGCGAGATCATCGGCGATGGCGGCGAGCGATCTCAGGTCATTGAGGAATTCCGGGAATTTCTCGATCCGCTTGTACGTGCCTTTGCGTATCTTCTCTGCCACGTTCATGAGAGAGGAATATGCATCGATAAACACGTTCTCAGACAATACGGCAAGATCGCGATATTCCGGCACGAGAGCTGCGGGAACAGGAGCGACAAGGAGCTTGTATTCAGGGAGCGTTTTCCCTTCGCCGTGGAACGCGTGCATGCGATCCACGGCGTCGAGCGCCGTCCTCCGCCGTTCCCCGTAACCGGCAGCGCGATCAAGCCCGGCACTGACCGATGCGAGGAATCGTTCCTCATCGGCGAAGCGCGGTATTATCCCTTGCGCGAGCGCAACGACGGCATCGACGAACGACGCTTTTCGTGAGGCGATGTGGAGGTTCATGAGCGGCATGAGCACCTGTGCGGCATCGGTGTTCGCGTCGAGTTCGGCGAGTACGCGGGCGCGGAGCAACTCGGCGGTGCCGCCGTTCGTCTCCGCGACGCGCGGCGGGAGCGTAATGCCTGCCATGCAGCCGTATTCGCGTATGAGCGCGAGGCAGAAGGAATGTATCGTCGAGATGGAAGCGCGCGCAATGCTCGCCATGCCGCGGCCCTTCGCAAGCGACGCGCGTATGCGGCGCTTCATCTCATGCGCGGCATTCTCGGTGAACGTTATCGCGGCTATCGTATCCGCCGATACGCCCTTTTCGATGAGCGCACGGTACAAGGCGACGAGCGTGCTCGTTTTGCCGCTTCCCGCGGAGGCGCCGACAAAGACATGGCGATGTTCGTCCGCGAGCGTGCGTATTATCGAAGCGCGTATCGTATCGGGGTCAGCGTATTTCATAGGTACGGGTGTCGAGAACGGCGGACCGCCCGCGGTCCAGGAGCTCGGTGAGTATGTTCTTCGAGAGTTCCGTCCGCGATGAATCCGGGAACGTCGTTATCAGATAGCGGAAATATCGCTTCGCTGCTTCCGCATCGCCGCTGTAATAGGAGACCGCCGCAAGAAAGAACACCGCATCGACGCGATGCGCGCCGGTGTCGCGGAACGAGACATAGTAATCCTTGAGGTATTTCGCCGCGGAGGCATGGTCTTTCTCGCGGAACCGAAGACGCGCAAGTCCGAACAATCCCGCTTCAACGGCCGCCGGCCGTCCGGTGGAAACGAGACGCTCATAGAACGCCGCAGCGCCTGTATCGTTCTTCTCCTCGGCGTATTCGGCGAGAGAGAGTATCGTTTCGATACGTCGCTCTTCCGGCACCGATGCGTCATCGATGAACCCCCGCGCCGATACTTTCCACTCATCGAAACGCTTCATCTCGTACAAGAGGCGGACGACGGCGGACTTCGCTTCGACGATATCCCCGATCATGTTCGTGCCGGCAAGCGAAATAGATGCCCGATAGCGGGCGAGGGCGTCCTCGTTGAACCCCGCACGCTCGTAGGCGAGCGCGAGGCGGTACTGCGCATGTCCGGTGAGCGGACCCGAAGGGACATCGTTGATGAAGCCGTAAAGGACGATGATGGCGTTCTTGTAGTCGCCCGCTTCGAGGAGCGCTTCGCCGCGCTTTACCCGCGCTTCGTTGGCGTACGTGCCGACACCTTTCGCGATGCGGTCATAATATTCCGCCGACCGCGCATAATTGCGCTTGATGAAGCTGTAATCGGCGAGCTTCATCGATATCTCATCCGTGTATCGCGAAACGGGGAAGCGCGCGAGTATCTTTTCGTATATCGCCTCCGCTTCGCTGTCGTTCCCTGCGGCGGCATAGGTGTTCGCGAAATTGTACCAGGTATCGAGGAGTATGTCGTTCGCTATGGCCGTATCCGTATCGATGCGCTCTATGAGCCGGCGATATATCGCAACGGCGTCCGAATAGCGTTTCGCATTGTAATGCGATGTGCCGGCAAGGAGGAGCGACTTGGCGAAGCCTGTGCCTTCCCCGTACATATCGGCCGCCGTCATGAGGAACGATATGGCATCGTCATACTGTTCGCGGGAGAATTCCGAGAACCCGGCGCGGTACATGGCATAGGCGCTCTCGCTGCCGTTCGTCCGCGCGGCATACGAGCGGTAATGCTCGGAGGCGTCCTTGAAACGCGCGAGCCTGAATTCGACATCGGCAAGCTCTTTGAGCGCGCTGACCGCTGCCGGTGACGCGGGGAAGCGCACGACCACGGCGAGGAAATGGGTGCGTGCCGTATCGAGGTCCTTCTCATTGAATGCGATCACCCCGGCGCGGAAGTACGCCCTGTCGGCACGATCGGTCGCCATGAGCTCCTGTACGAGCGGCTTCGCTTCGCGGTAACGCTTCATTTCGGTGAGCAGGTAGCTTTTCAGATCGAGGAGCCGTGTTCGTTCCGCTGCGGCTCCGGGGAAACGGTCGGCTGCGGCGGCGAGCGCGAGCGCATCCGTATATCGTCCTGTTACCGCGAGCATGTCAGCGGTGTAATAGTACGCCGCCCATTTGTCCTTCGGTACTGACATGAGTATGACGGCATTGGTGAGATGTACTATCGCCTCATTGGTCGCGCCGAGCATGACGAGGGAAGCCCCCGCCCCGAAATGAGCGTTCGGATATGCGCTCGCTTTCCTGAACGATGCGGTGACGAAACGGTAATTGGTGAGCGCTTCGGATGCATCGCCTTTCTTTCTGAGGCCATCGCCGATAGCGACATAGGTGTCTGCGATGATATTGGTATTGCCGGTCTGAACGCATTCATGCAGATATCGTTCGGCGGCGGCGATGTCTCCTGCGGAAGCAAGCGCGCGCGCAAGTTCCGAGAGCGCATCCGGTCGGTATGTGCTGGGGATGTTCGAAACGGATGTCCAGTAGGCAGCCGCTTCGCGTACTGTGCCGCGGGCTATGAGCGCGCGCAGATGGAGGAATGAGACGTACATGACGGGTGTTCTCGGGTTCTTATCGATGAAGGCGCGGGTAATGCCGTAGGCGCGATTGGCATCGTTCGCGTCGAGCGCGATGGTCGCAAGATATCCCACCGCGTTCTCCGTGTACTCGGTGTTTTCGCGTGCAGCCTCGGTGAAACGCTCGACAGCCTCCGCGATATTCTTCCGTTCATAGGCTATCTTGCCGAGCTGATACGATGCCTTAGCCCGATAGACGGCATCCATACGCGGCATTGCCATAAGGAGCGTCGAAGATCCTTTGTCCGTTTCACCATTGGCGAGATACGAGAGCGCAAGACGGAACGATATCTCCTCTGCGACAGGGCTTTTCCCATAATTCGATAATGCGAGCGAGAATTCGTTTATCGCCTCTTCATAGCGCTTCTGCTCATAAGCGATATAGCCGATGGAGTACGCGGCGAGCGCGGCATATTCATCGGCGGGGTATTTTGTCGTGAGCATGCGATACTGTTCGCGGGCGAGCGCGAGCTCCTTCTTTCGGTAGTAGCCTTGTCCGAGCCAGTAATACGCCTTGGCGCGGAGCGGGGACGACGGGTATTCCTTGAGGAAGATGTTCATGTACCGTATCGATTTATCCCACTCGCCGAGATAATGGGATGCGACGGAAAGGTAGAAATGAGCATTGGCGGCGAACGGCGAATCGCGGTATTCGGTTATAAATCGTACGTATTGGCTCGCGGCTATGGCGTATGCTTTCTCATCGAACGCCTTGGAAGCGCTCTGATAGAGGTCCTCATCCGGCGCGGCGTATGCAATGGCGGTAAAGATCGAAACAAGAGCGAGAACGGAGACGATGTTCTTCATGACATGAAAAATACAGCCGTATGGGGAATATTTCAAGGCCGATCCCGCTTTCGAACCGAGATAGAACAGAAAGCGAACCCAAAGCGAACGTAAAGCGAACAAGGTGCGAAGCCGCTTTGGGCCGTTTTCCCATCGTTTCGGGTGACCGTGTATCCCTGGAGCAATGTCGTCCTCCTGTCGAACTTCGTTAACATCTCCCGCATCGCGTACTGTTCTGCGGGTCATGCATGGGAATATACGAAGGGAGGGTGAATTCGTATAGAGTAGGAACCTACTTTTTTTTGAATTTGATTATGGAGCCGGAAAGATAGGAGAAGAGATGGGGAAAGAAGGCACGCGATGACGCGAAGGCGCGACGAAGATGTTGCTGATCTTCTTCCCATTGGGAAAGATGCAGCTGATTCGGTGCGTACTTCTATTCGATTGACGCAGTAAACCGCATGCGTTATACTTGAACTGCGTCCGATGATATCGGATGATAGAACGATAGTTGCCGATGAACATCGGCTCACGGGGAGTATAGCATGATAGAAGGGCTGTTCGCGCGTAAACCGATAAACGCCATGATAGACGTTACGAAACGCTCCGGGTCAAAGCTGAAAAAAGTGCTCGGCGCGTTCGATCTTACGCTCCTCGGCATCGGCTGCGTCATCGGCACGGGGATATTCGTGCTATTTCTTTTTCGGCAGGCGCAACAGCACGCTCAACAAAGCATCGGTGAAACGATTCTCGAGATCCGTGTTCCTGAAATTCTTCGGCGTGCTTATGCTCATCAACGGCGTGTTGTTCGGACTCCTTGCGGTGCTGGCACTCGCCGGCGCAACGGCGAAACGATCATGGGATGAATTAAATCTGAAACCGGAGCTTTCTCTCTATGTATGCATATTCGTCATTGCAGCGGGCATTGTGATGTGGGTGGCGGGAAAAACCGGCGCGGGGATAAAGAAAATAAAGAAAGCGTTCAATCGATAGCATGTCTGCGGGGTGTTACCGCGCATGCAGCGGATAGCCCGGACTTACTGCGCGGCAAGCTCAAAGAACGGCGTCGGTCCGTTCTTAAGTGTATCCGTATCGATAGTGATCCTCACTTCGTCGTCCGTCACCCGCGTAAGCGGTATTTTCTCCTTGCGCGTCCCATCGAGGCCGAGCGCCCAGAGCGTCATGCCCGCACCATGTTTCGTTCCTACCGCTGCCTTGAGCGTGCCCGTCTGCATAAGCACCGGCAGTTTCCCGTTGTTCACCAGCGTCACGCGGTCATCGGACGCCTCAAAACCGGTATTGAGCGCATCGGTAGAATACACAATGAGCAGACGTTTGCTCTCCGCTACCGTTTTACCGTCAAGCGATGCAACACCGATGGCCGCTGCGACCGTGGTGCGCACGGTCTTTACTGCATTGAGCGAAGCCGCCTTTTTTTCCTTGAGGATAACACATTCCATTCGCGGGGTGACAACGGTGAGCTGCTCCTCGGGGGAATTCATGTTGATCTCTTTTGTATCACTCTGAAATATGCCTTGGGCGGGGCTTGATAGATTATCCTTTGAAAGGATACCTTTGGTCTTCATCGATTCAACGACTGCATCAAGATCTCCGCCGCCGGCATTGTCGATAACGCTTGCCGCCCACTGTGAAGCGACGATGGCCGCCCCGTCGGCCGGAGTCACTGTCATGTCCGCTTTTGGGTACGGCGGAAGAGCGGCGGTGGTCGGGGCATCGTACTGCAGTCCGAACCGGCACATGAGCGCTATTTTGCTCTGATCGGAATTCACCGCATAATTCATGTTGCCGTTCGTGAAGATGTACGCGTCGTTCATCGCAAGCGCAACCGTGTGTTTCGAGGGAGATACATCCCTGCGTCCATACAGGAATGCCGCCATGACCTCTCCCGCACGCCCTATCGGGTCGCGCCCGATGAAACCGCTCGCTAACGGCGTCACCGCCTGCAGAATGACCGCCTGCGCATGAACGGTGATGACCGAGAAATCCTGCAGCGCCGAATACGCCGGGAAAAGAATTCCCTCCTCGTGACGGTACCGGTGCCAGTACATGGTGTTGTATTCGGTGATGCACATCGGTCTGTTGAGATAACGGGCCGCTGCCTGCGTACGCCAGTAGTTCGCGGACGATTGAATAATACCATCCTGCCCCATGCGCGAGCCTTTCCCCATGCTCATGTCGGTGGGATGGTTATGATAGGTGTGCATGGCAATGACCGGGCTTTCGTTCCGCGCCGCATGATCACGGTAGTATTTTATGACGTCATACTGTCCTGAAAGTCCCGTATACCCCGTTGAGCGGAGCGTTGTCTGATACCAGATCAGAAGGTCACGCAGGCGGTCGTACATGAACCTGCCGACATCCGTTCCGTAGGCGGTCCGCTGCCATTCACTGCCCTTTGGAAAAAGCGCAATGGTTTCGATGGCGGTGCCGGAAGGGAATGGTTTCCCCCATGCGCGTTCGATTTCGGCAATATCACTGTAGCGTTTCTGCAGATATTCCCGCCAACGTTCGGCAGCGAATGGTTTTACTTTGGAGCCATTGAACACATTCAGGATAACGGGAATATCCTGCTCATTGAACATCGTCACAAGCGCGATGGCTTTTTCCTCGGCGAATGTCGTTCCTGTGTATGGGTTCTTATGCGCCATGAGCAGCTTCACGCCGGTCTCCCATAACGTTCGTGATGCCGTATCCACCAGCATGAGTTCGGCGAGGCCCCGTTTTAACGCCTCGTCCCACTCGCCCTTCAGGTATCCGTTATAACTCCACAGATCAATGTTGACGTACACACCTTCACGCTTCAAACAATGGATGAGATAGCAGAGGTGGTCAAGGTTCCCCTGATTGATCTCAAAATCGTCTTTCGTACCCGGCATGAGCAGAATATCAACGCCCTGGAACCGCACCATGTTGTATCCCTGCCGTCTTATCTGCGCGGCATATCGCTCACAATTGGCCTTTACCTGCGCTTTATCGCTTGAGGCGAGCTTTGTTTCCGGATAACCGAAAACATGATTTACGAACGTATTGAATGCGATGAACCGAATCGGCACATTCGGCGAATCGGCGAACGCCATCTGTCCATTGGCATTGACGATGACGCGGCCATGCTTGCCCGCCGGGCCGTCCTCTACCAATCCGCTCAGATCGAGCGCGCTTTTCGGTTCGACAACAACGCTCGTCATGTCGATCGGCTTCCACCCCTCGCCGCTTTTTACGGTGAATTTCTGCGGGACAAGATCGATCTCTTTTGCCGACAAGGTAGCCCCGACGACTATCCATACCGCCGTTCCGGCAGTGGCTAGCGTCACCGATTCGACTTCTTCCAGATCGTCCCCTACGGCGAATCGCGAAAGATACAGGCCCACGGATGATGTTTTATTACTTTTACGGTAAGCCACAAGGCCATTGGCGAGATGCCCTGCTCCCCACCAATCAGCGATATCCTTCCCGGTTACGACCTCATGCTCCGTCTCGCGGCCGCTTTTCGTGCGGATAATTATCCTCGCAAGTGTTTCTTTCTGTTTCGTCACGAAGCATGCCGTGTGTAGCAGATACAGGAACCGCGCTTTCGCGCCGCCGACGGGGAGCGTTATCCGTTCAAGCGATGTCTTCACGTTCTCGCTCCTGAATGTCAGTACCGCCTTTCCGCCGTTCTTCTTCGGGTCGATGATGGAGAAATCTATGCCGCGATAATCGGTCCTTGCCGTGTCGAACCCGGAGAGGTCGTTCTCCGAACCCTGATCGGACCAGCCGCCGATACCGTCCCCTGCCTTATCGTCGGTAAAGTCCATGTTCGCTGCCGGTATAAGGTCCACGGCGGTATCAGGTATGTCCTTATATTTGCTATTATCAGGTTTCACGGCAGCCCCCGGCGCGGGCGCCGCTTCATCATCAGCGTCCGCCAATTTGCAGTTAAGACGTATGGTCACGGTCTCATCTTTTTTGCATTTGATCGTCTGAGAAAAACTGCCGTTATGCCAGGTCATGATACAGGAGCTTCCATTGACCCCTCGTTTTGCGAGATAACGCGGCCCTCCCTCGACAGTGCCATCCTTCGCATATGCGTACCATGCGGCGGGCATGCCGTCCTTCCCCTCTTCGAAATTACCGTTCTTTAGAGCAGTGCCTTCGGCTTCCACATTATCAAAAAGCACATTGATGCGCTTGTTCGCCCCGTCGACGATCTTGTACGACCCGTAGAGACTGATATTCACCGCGCCGTCTTTCGACGGCTTGAACGAGAACCATGCGTTCGCCCATGCGTTCGATGTCATTTCGAGATATATGCTCGCGCTCCGTTTACGCTTCTCTTCCGGACCCCAGGTCTGGAATTCATATCTGCCGCCGCTGCATATGCCCGCAGGGATGATATCGATGCCGGCAGCGTCGCCGGAAATATTGAATGCCGGGGCGACAAGCTCGGCGAACGATAATGCCCCTGAGAATATGAGCACAGGGAGAAGATGTCGTGTCAGGAACCGTTTCATGTGTACGCCTCTCATCGTGATCGGTCTCCGTATTTGCAGCCTCATTATAGTTTGTTGCACTCAATTTATCAACGGCGCTCCCAACGATAATGACCGGAGTACGGCTCGATGGCGCCCCCGATACTTACCGCTGCGTCGCATCTGCTCAATTATAGCACAGGGAATGACAGAGCGGTGTGCTTTATTTATCAGCAATGATGTGCTTTTTTTATGCGGCATCGTGCGCTTCGGCGGAGGGGGGCGTATCAGTGGACGCCTTGTTTTGTCTTTCTGTATTTTTCCGGGGACATGCCGTATCGGTCCCTGAAATGCGCATACAGCCGCTGATGGTGATTGCAGCCTATATCGGCGAGGATGTTCCAGACAGGCTTCCCGGTATGCTCAAGGTAGAAAGCCAATTTCTCCACCCGTATATCGGTGAGATATCCCTGAAGGCTTTTCCCGAACAATGATCTGAATTTCCGTGAGAATGCGGTATAGGTCATCGAAAAACGCAACGCGGCTTTTTCAAGGATCTTTCGTTCGGCATAATGTTCATGGACAAAGCGTTCCATGGCGTGACGAATCGCGATCCCCCCGGACCGGGGCAGGCTTTTTTTCAACGACGACTTGCGGACGATAAGTTCCGGTTTGATATATATCTTCTCGCCGGAACGTCTGCGCGTATGATGAATGATCCCGTAAAGGAGTTCTGCGGCCAATCCCCCGATCTCATAATAATTCTGGCGGATAATGGTAAGCGGATGCGTTTCAAAACGATCGTATGTTGTTATCTCGTCCCCTATACCGGCGATGGCTATATCTTCCGGTATGCGAACCCCTTGCTCAAGGGCATGATCCCAGAACCAGTGTGCGAAGTAGCTGCTGGAAAAAACGATCGCATCGGGCGACGGCT
>JBBTBY010000173.1 GCA_038043445.1 Spirochaetota bacterium | reverse complement strand
TTTCGGGTGAAAATGTTCAGCTGCCCTTCTGTTCTTTCTCGGCCTTTTCTCCGTGATCTCCGTGGTATCTCTTTATCCTTATGTGAGGATTTGGGATTGCCGTACTCCTTGACAAACGGCACGCTCCCGATTATACTAAAAGTGTTAGGATGTTAGACTATCACGGAGTTGCTCATGAGCGGTATTCGGATCATGCTTCCGATCGCAGTTCTATTCTTCACTGGTATGGCGCTTCCGCAGACACCGGCCGCATACTGGAGCTTCGACGAAGGGAGCGGCGATACAGTAAAAGACAGCGCCGGCGGATTTACCGGGAAATTCTCCGGTGCAGTCACATGGATCGCTGGAAAAAGCGGGTCTGCGCTCCATTTTAACGGCATTGACAGCTTCGTCAACTGCGGACTGACACCCGCGCTCAACTTCGCATCCGATTTCACCATCATGCTCTGGCTGAAAGCATCGAAGGCGGGCTCCGACAAGAACCCTTACTCAGGCGTGATCGGAAAATTCATGTACGGGCCGGGCGGGAAAGGCATATCCCGCTATGACATCATTCTGCACACCAGCGGCCAGCTCCGATCGACCGTGCGCGGTGAAAAGAACATCGATACCGGCACGGTCGGCCCGAACCTGCTCGATGACAGCTGGCACCATATTGCTCTCGCCGTCACAAAAACATCGGTAAAGTATTATGCGGACGGAAAGCTCGTAAAGGATACAGCAGGTGAATGGGTACCGAACGCGAATGAAGCGCCGCTGACGATCGGCTACCGTGACGGCGGCATGCCCGCGTTCAACGGCAGCATCGATGAAGTAAAATTCTTCTCCCGTGCCCTCAGCGAAGCGGACATTCGCACACACGTAACAACATCACCGGTGTCGGATTCCCCGGCCGCAAAGGCCGAAAAATCAACTCTCGAGAATATGGTCAAGAACCCAGGCTTTGAGGATGCATCTGACTTTTCCGGGTGGACGCTCAACAATTGGGCGAAAAACGAGGTCGAGGGCGGCATCAACACGGAAAACCCGCGATCCGGGAAGCAGTGCATGCGCGTTTCCATGAACAAGATCACCGGCAGTCCGAATCTTCAGTTCCAGCAGAAGGTGCAGGTAAAAGCGGGGCTTCCCGTGGAGTTTAAATTCTGGCTTCGCGGGAGAGCGAATTCGAAACCCCTCGGCGTTCAGTTCAGAAAACAGAATGCACCGTACACAACGTATTTCCAGAGCGATGCACGGATATCGGAGAATTGGCAGGTGCATTCCTTCGCACTGACGCTCCCTCCCAACACCGATCCCGATGACACGGCGATATTCTTCAACTTGAACGAGGAGAACACTTATTGGATCGATGATATCAGCGTGTGCATCCTGCCCGCAAAGGACGACGGACTTTCGCTCCTCGGCAATCAAATGCCCAACGGATCATTTGAGACCGGGACAGCAAAGTGGTCAGCGACATTCCGTGAATACGGCATATCGGGCGACCTGTCGGATGAAAGCAATGCGAATGCGCAGATCGAATCGGTGCTTACACCCGACGCCCCCCATGGAAAATACGCATTGAGGACCGAAATAATGGGCGGCTGCATCATGATGCTCACAAGCGCATATTTCCCGCTGCGCTACGGTCATCCGGCATCGGTCGGCTTCTGGGTAAAATCGCCGGCAGCAGGAAAGCGGTTCACGGCAAAAATACTTTTTGGAAAGACACATTCCGTCGTTCAGGCGACAAAGACATACACCGCATCGAAAGCCGGCTGGGAATTCTTCGCGATCGCAGCGACACCGCAGCTTTCTAGCTCAAAAACATATTTCATTGAGATCGATATGTTCGACCCCGGTGAATACTTCATCGATTCAGTGACCGCAGTGGACGACAGCACGCCGATGGAAAAGTACGAACCGCGTGTAAGCGCCGGATTCCTTCCGCTCGGAAAGCCCGGCAATGTCGTGTTCCCGGGCGAAACACTCTCGGCAGCACTCAATATCGAGTCATTGTCAGACGGCGACATGACGCTCTTCGTACGCATTGTCGACGCATGGGAGAATAATGTCAAACGCGTACGCATTGAAGCTCCCGTGAAGAACGGCCTCGGCACGGTTTCGATCCCTCTCCCGACAGACAGGTTCGGCTGCTTCAAATGTGAAGCCTTTACAGACAAGGATATCACCAAAGTTCCGCTTGCCGACATGATCTATTCTGTAGTTCCGAAGCTCCCCTCGCCCAAGGCATCGAGCGAAAGATTCTTCGGCGGACATGTCCGCCTCACCCCGCATAATCTCTTCCTTGCCGAGCGCATGGGACTGCGAACGCTGAGACTTCACCCGCCCATTACAACAAAATGGCAGACCATCGCGCGCGACGGATACGTTCTTGATGGCATAAAACGCGCCCATGCCATGGGCTTTACGATATTCGCGAATTTCGACACGGTACCGCCGGAGTATGCAGACGCCCCGGCGGGTACGCCGAAAGCGAATTATGACCGCTGGTGGAACAGTTACGGGCCGAAAGACGCCGATCAGTGGAAACAGTATGTGAAAGACGCCCTCAAAGTGTTCGGCCCCTATATCAGTGAATGGGAGATATGGAATGAGCCGGACGGCGGATTCCTGCAGGTCAAACCGGGTGAAGACAGAGTGCTCGTGTATACGAACATCGCTGCGATCACGAGGAAGGCCGTTGACGAGATCGGCGCGAAGATAACCCTTGTCGGCGGCGCCGTCTCAAGTCCGGCAAAGCCTTTCCTCTACTCGGCGCTTGAATACGGCATGACCGCTGATATCGATGCAGCGTCATTCCACTTCTACTACGAAGATGCGTCCCCTGACGAATCACCGTCACCGAGCATGGTCGAGCGTATACGCGATATGCGTAAGCTCACCGGCAGGAGCGGCAAACCGCTCGAGGTATGGCATACCGAAGGCGGCGCCTGGCTCTTTGACGGCGTTTCATGGCTGCGCTCGCTTCGCGTGCCGAGCGGATCGGCGGTAACACCGTTCAATGCCGCCACCGGGCTCGCACGTACGCTTATTTCACTCAAAGCTGTCGGCACCAAGCGGCATTATCAATATGCGGGGTTCACGCATCAATCCGGCCGCATCATCAACCGCGATGAATGTTCGAGCATGTTCGAATCATCCGGGGAGGCGCTCCCCACTTTTGCGGCGCATGCTGCTGCGGTGCTCATGCTTGAGAGCGCAGAAGGGAACGGCGTCGATGAAAAGCGCATCGGCGCAACGAAAGCGGTCATATGCCGTTTCATGAAGAACGGCAAGCGCATCGAATCGCTTTGGTCGCGTATTCCGGTGAAGATCAGCGATGCCGGCATCAGTGTTGACGGCATGGCGGGCTTTGACATGATGGGCAATCCTGTCGCGTTATCGCAGGACACTCTGCTTACCGAGGCTCCTCTGTACCTTGTCCAGAAATAAGGGCACGTCCCAAAAAATACCAAAGGAGAAGAAGAACATGAAAGCATTCATCATCGCATTGGCCGCCGCCGCGGTCGCATTCGCGCAGGTACCGGCAAAGGCACGCATCGATGTGTACGGAAAGGACACGAAAGTAGAATACAAGGATATCAAAGCGCTCGGGGACGGTAGTGCCGCCATACACGGCTGGGACAAGGTCAACGGGAAATACAATCTTTACTCCGATCTGACGCTGAAGACAGGTGAATGGGTGCAGACAGGTATATCGTTCATACCGCTCGCTGACGGTATTGTCAATCTGCAGCTTAAGGGACCGTACCATAAACCCGAGGGTGAAAAATCAAATCTTCCGGTCTATGTGATCTATGACGATGTCACTGTCGAAGGCGCGACCGGCATGGGCAATCCCGGTTTTGAAACGCTCGCGGAGAACGGGAAACTCACCGCATGGTGGATGCCCGACCCGGCGAATGACGGCATGGACATGACGCTCATCACTGATGCCGCTCTGGTGAAAACCGGCAGTCGCAGTGTGCGCGTGTGGCATAACAAAGGCGTTTCTCAGAACATCACCGTAAAAGCGAATGTCCCGGTCACCATTAAAGTCTGGATATATTTCCAGGCACAATAGCCTCCGCTCCGAAAACACGCACAAGGACAACTCATGCACCATCTCGCAACTGCCGCAGTACTGCTCTGCGTAAGCTTTGTCCTCCTTCCCTACCGGTCATCAGTACTGCTCGATGAAGCGGATACGATCGTATCATGGACTGGGGCAGAAAGCGATACGGCACCGCAATCGCTCATAGACAGTGTACGATGAAGCTCTCGAAGGAAGGACGGCGTTCGTACACACGCCAGCTCACCGATATCCTCGTCACCCGTATCGTCGCGGAAGCGGAAACACATGACGGGCGCGTACCGTCGTTCCGCGAACTTGCGAAGCGATATGATACGAGCATCAATACTGTTCACTATGCGGTCAAGCGCCTCGTACGGGACGGCATTCTCACCGCACGAGCCGGGAGCGGCACATATCTCGCCGACCGATACCGCTCCCGCATCAAAGGCATGTCCAAACGCCGGCATCTGCAGATAACCCTCCTCGTCTCCGACAGCGTCGGCAATCACGCCTGGCTCAATCCGCATATCGAGGCGCTCACGGCATATCAGACAGCGCACGGCGATATCAATTTTTCCGTACACTATTTCCGGGGGCTCGATCTCTTTGCCGAGGCGAATTTCCCCGTCATCGATTATATCAGCAAAGGATACTCGCACGGATCGGTGATCGTATCGCCGGTGAAGCCCGAGAACATACGGCGTTTCGTCCGCGACGATATCCCCATCGTTGCCATGTACAATGAATACCCGGGCATCGACTGCGTGCAGACCGACCCCGAACCGGTGTACCGCGAGATCATGCGCATGGCACACGATCGCCGGCTTCGGCGTATTCTTGTGATCGCCGGCAAAGACAGGAATGCAAAAGCGAACCGTTTCATCGAAGGGCTGCGGGTGTTCTGCGGGGGGAGCGCTGTCATCAGCGCTTCAGAATACGAGTATGCCGGCCGTGAAGCAGCCCGGGACCTTATCCGCGCATCGGCAGCGCAGATACACGAAGCAGAGATCATCGTAACCACCGGTGATGAAACCGCGGTGGCCTGCAGGGAATATATCGCCCGTACCGGCTCGAAAACCGTGCTTATCAATCATTATGACTACGACAGCACCATCGGCGATATCAATATCGAAAAAGCAAGCCGCGGCGAGATGCTCTTCGCGATAGAACTCCTCATGGCACGCATATCCGGCGAAAACCGCCCCCCGAAAAATATCGTCTTCCGCATAGCGGATACCGCGGCCGCATCATAGCGATACCGATATACCAGCACCGCATTTGACAAATTCGCGGCGACTGATTATACTATCTGCATGTTAGCTATAACATCATATTTTCATGCCGAAGCGTAGCATCAGTTTAAGCGATATCGCCCGGCAGGCGAAGGTGAGTGCAATGACCGTATCACGTGCGCTCAATGCACCGGAGAACGTCACCCCCGAGACACGCGACCGTATACTCTCCATCATAAAAAAACACGGCTACCGCAAGGACACATTCGCGAGCATCAACGCACGAAAACGCCACAACATCCAGCACCGGACCATCGCCGTGAACTGCTCCATCGAATCGCTCACTGCCGCACATGATTTCCCCTTCTTCAGCATCATCTATTTCTCCTTCATGCAGGCTATCATGAACCAAGGCTACCGGACCGTGCTCACCGATATCGACCGCGATACCGCGCAGTTCGTGAACGCAGGTCAGGTCGATGCGGTACTTCTCTGCGGGCCCGTCTCCGATGCGTCGCGTGCATTCATTGAACGCTCGCGCGGTGACGCCGCGCTCATCACCGTTTGCGCAGGACCAGGCGCTAACCATGCGATCGACCCTGACGACGAGAGCGGCGGCGCGATGGCGGCACGCATCTTCGCGGAAAACGGACATACGCATGTAGCAGTGTTATCATCGGATGCGGAACCCAATCATCGCGACCGGTTCACCAGTTTCAAACGCACGTTCGGCACAATGGCCAAACGATGCCGTGTGGACCACATCGATGCCCGCCTTGTACGCGAGCAGGCGGTAAGCGATAGCAATGTGCTCGGGGCGCTTACGAAATATTTCAGCAGCGCGCAACCGACCGGAATATTCGTCACGAACAGCTATAGCGCGTACCTCGCCTATCGATTCTTCAATGAACGCGGCATACGCATTCCGAACGATATATCCTTCCTCGGCTATGACAATACGCCGTTCTACCGTACCGCACCGATCGGGCTTTCACGGATATGGTTCGACCCCGCGCTGGCCGGTACGGAAGCGGCCGGTACGGTCGCGGCGATATTCTCAGGGAACGATCCCTCATCGCGCATGCTCCTTCCCGTAACGTACACCGACATGCATTCCGTCACACGATACTCCGCAATCAACGACCATGGAGGCTGATATGTATCGTTCATCGATCGCTGTGTGCGCGCTCCTCGTACCGATACTGCTTTTCGCGGAGCCTGAGCTCATCAAGAACAGCGGCTTCGAAGAAGGCGCGCAGGGCTGGAGCTGGGAGCAATGGGCGGGAAAACCCGAACCGGGAGGGATCGATACGAAGAAAAATTTTTCCGGCACGTCGTCATATCGCCTCTCCATGCCCGGTATAGACGGTGAACGCTGGATATCCGGCGGCGGCATCGTGCTTGCTGCAATAGCGGACTATGAATTCACCATTGCCATCGCCTGCGAGAACGTCCCGAGAGACGCCGTCCGTGTGCAGGTACTGCAGTACGGCACGGAAAAAGATGCGGGGAAAGTCGAGCCGCAGGGCTGGCTGTGGTTCGGCCCGAACAATGACGGGAATATCGTGAAGACCGGCGGTTCGCATGACTGGAAGGAATTCAAAGTGCGTATACCATCGTCCGCAATAAAACCCACTACGAAAAAACTCGGCATCTATATCCGTCATCGTGAGATCGGCATCGGCACGGCATGGATCGATGCGCTTTCGCTCAGCATGGTCCCCGGCACGGAAACGGCGAAAATAGAGCAGCTCGTGACGGAAACGAAGACAGCATCGGCACCGAAGAACGAAGCACCGCAGACGGGCAATCTCCTTTCCGGCGACACCTCATTCGAAACAGGCACCGATGACTGGAAGGACAGCGCATCATCGGAAGGCGGCACAAGCGGCAAATACTGCCTCGCTCTGCCCGCCCGCGCCGTCTCGACACGAAGCCCGAACTACTACGATGTCATACGCCCCGGCACGACCTATACCGTATCGTTCGATGCGAAAAGCGATGTCCCGCTCTCGGTCATCGTCGATGTATGGCACACCTCATACTTCATCATGAAACGCGAGACGGTACAACTCTCGCCGCAGTGGAAACGATACAGCTTCGAGGTACCGGCGCAGAAGGAGAAACACTCGCTCTATATCGTATTCCAGAAGGAAGGATCGGGCACCATGATGCTCGACGCACTTTCCTGCACCGCCAACAATGCGGCAGGCGCTGCGACAAGCGCGGACACGGTCTATCGATCATGCGAAGCGGTATCGGCGAATATGATCATGCGCACGAAGGAACCGGGCAATGTCTTCCTGGCAGGGCCGGAAACGGTGGAGATCGAAGCACGCATCCATAATGCGACAGAAGCATCGTCTTCGTTCTCGCTTCAATCGGCATGCGTCGATCTTGACGGAAATGAGATATCCCGCTCAACCCGTGCGTTCACGGCGAATCGCGGGGACACCGTTGCTCTTCCGTTCACAGCGCTAACGAGCCGCACAGCGGGATATTTTACGGCCCGAATGACCGTACATGCGGGCGGGAAATCGGTCAAGTCCATGGAAATGCCGATCGTCGTGGTGAAAGCACCCCGAGCCTCCGGTGAGAACGAGGGATCGTTCTTCGGCCTGCAGGGGAGCGGCATACCGATGGAGGCGATATCGCGCATCGGCGTGAAATGGATGCGGAATTTCCGCGCCTGGCGCTGGACCGAGCGGAAAAAAGGCGAGATATATATCAATGACGATTCCTATCTCTCACAGCGGACGAACGGCATGCACATCATGGAAACGCTGCAGGCGACCATGATGCCCGACTGGGCGAAAGGCAGCGACGGAAAAATGAAGGACATCGTGGAATACTGCAATTACGCATCGCTCATGGTGAAGCAATTCGGTAAATATTCCCGCTATTGGGAGATCGAGAACGAGCCTGACCTCGTTTTCCCCTCGCATGCGAAGCTTTCCTATCTCGACGGTGCGAAATACTATGCCGATGTACTTATCCGTGCCTCGAAGGCTATCAAAGCGGCCGACCCCAATGCCGTCGTGCTCGGCTCGGGCGTATCCGGCGGTGACTTCAACGGATTCGCGTTCTCGAAGAAAGTATTCGAACTTGCCGCGGATGCATTCGATATCTGGGCCTTCCATCCATACGCCCCCTCACGTAATATCGGACCCTCGGGCATTTGCGTCACACCGGAAGAGAACCGCATGCGCGAGAATCTCCTTGATGCTGAGAAGATAATCAAGGACAACGGCGGGCGCCATCGCTTATGGATCGGCGAACTCGGATGGGCCATCACCACCAACAATCCGTCGTTCGTGAGCAGCTATGCCCGCCAGCACGCCGAGATGATGACGCGCGCGATGATATTAGCGCATTCGGTGCCGACGCTCGAGCATATATTCTGGTTCCTGACCCAAGGCTGTCTTGAAGGCGGCTACGAATACGGTCTCTGGAAGGATGAACGCCGCCCCCTCCCCGCCGTCGCTGCATACGCCACTATCACACGCATGCTCGACAATACGGTGCCGGTTCGGCCGCTGTATGAAAGCGATCTTCGCGCCTATGCGTTCGCCACCAGGGACGGCAACCCCGTCATCGCGATATGGAAATCCGCCGGCGAAGCGACCGAGCTCATCGTGAGCGTAAAACCGGACGCCGTGCGCCTTACCGACATGGTCGGTGTCGATGTGACGCTCGCAACACGCGGGAACGGCATCGTCATCCCGCTCTCCGGCTCTCCGCGATACCTCCGCTCGATATCGATGAGCGTCGAGCAGCTCTGCGCCGCCGTTGAGAAAGCGGCCGTCAGCATCGATGCCGTGAGCATCTCCGTGCTCATGGGCGATCGATCGTCCATCGCGGGAAGCTTAAAGAACAATCTGCCGACGAAGATCGACGGCACGCTCACGATAGCGGTGCCGGACGGGATGAGCGCCGAGAATACATCGCAGCCGTTCTCGCTCGCGCCGTCGGGATCGTCATCGTTCCGTTTCGGCATATCGTCAGGCGATACCGAACGCCTTCGCGGAAAGGAGATAGTTCTCACCGCGCGCATGGACGGCGGCTCGGTGGTCAAGCGTCTCCCGGCGTCCGCGGAAAAATGCACGCAGCGCACCATCGCGTTCGACACCGATCTTTCCGCATGGCGCGCTATTCCCTCGTTCACGCTTGATGAGCGCATCTACATCATGCCGCCCGATGCCGCCCCGACCGTATGGAAGACCCCCGAGAACCTGAGTGCCGTTGCGTACACCGCATGGGATGAACAGTATTTCTATTTCGCCGCGAATGTCCGAGACAACATGTTCTGTCAGGAGTGGTCGGGGGGCGATGTCTGGAAGGGCGACTCGATACAGCTCTCCTTCGATGCGAAGAACGACGCCGTCGAGAAAAAGGTCGGTTATGACGGCAATGACCATGAGTTCAGCATCGCGTTGACGAAGAGCGGTCCGGCCGTATACCGGCATGCCGGCCCCAAAGAATTACCGCAAGGTCCGGTGAAAGGAGCGAAGATCGATATACGAACGCAGGGGGATTACACCGTGTATCAGCTCGCTCTTCCCTGGAGCGAACTCTCCCCGCTTCGCCCGACCGCGGGCAGGATGTTCGGCTTTAATTTCATCATCAACGACAACGACGGCACAGGGCGCGCCTACTGGATGGGGCTCACGCCGGGCATCGGCGAGATGAAATATCCGTATGTGTTCAGGAAATTCGCGCTTTCGGGGAAATAGACGCGGCGATCAGCCCTTCCGCGGGACATGCGCCTCAACGATCGTTTCTATCGCTTCCGCCCACTCCCGATAGCCGCTCTCCGACGGGTGCGTAAGGTCCGGCATGCGCTCGGCGATGATCTCATTGCGCTCGCCGATGAATCGGCTGCCGATATCGATGTATGAAAATCCATGCTCTTTTGCGAACCGGTCTTGCAGTATGCGATTGATCTCAGCTATCGTGCTTCGGTATGGGCTGTCCGGTGTATGCCGCGGCAAGAGCCCTGTCACGAGGACATGCGTCGATACGGAACGCTCTTTCATGAACGCGGTTATCGCACCGATGCCATCGCATATCTCGGACGGCGTATTCGCATGCGCGTTCGGTGTCGTACTGAGATTATTGGTGCCGATAAGGAGAACGGCAAGCTTCGGCGTCTGCCCTTCGAATTCACCGTTCGCAAGACGCCAAAGCACGTTCTGCGTGCGATCCCATCCGAATCCGAGATTGAGCGCATTCCGCTTCCCGTAATATTCCGCCCACACGGCGGCACCGTGGCTCTTGAATGCAATATGTCCCTCGAACAGATGTGTTATTGAGTCACCGATGAAGATGAGATCGTACCGATGAACCTTCACCAGCGTCTTTTTTTCCTCATGTCTGGCATACCAATCGTAGAAGTCGTTCTCAAGCTTCGGCGTCGGCATCACTGCACTGTGCATGAGATCTTAAAGATGAAAGCTATGCTTGATGAGCGGACGCCCTTTCCACTCAAGCTTCCCGGTGATCGAAAGCACCGTCGAGCGGATGAACACGAACACCGCAACCGCTGCCGTCACCGGAAAGAGAAGCGTGAGATACCACGGCATGCCGAAGCGAATTATCGGGCCGCCCCACGAGAGAAGCGAAAGTCCGAGGATGATAAGCGACAGATAGTAGAGCGGCGCGGACTGGAACACCCACACCGACAGCGGAAGCGTTATGACCGGAAGGCAGAACATGCCAGCGAACGAAATGACCATGAACGCGAGCGTCGCAACGCTGTAGCCCATCCCGCCGAACACCGAACGCGAAAGCCCGGCGACCGCATCGAGAAAGCTCGTATACATGCGGCAGGAATGCTGTGCCGTGCAGTCGACAAAGCGCCACTCGAGCCCGGAAGCCTTCACGCGCTTGCCGAGATCGACATCCTCGACAGCGACATCATGCACCGCGGTGTGGCCGCCGATAGCGTCATAGCAGGAGCGGCGGAAGAACAGGAACTGTCCGCAGGATATGGCGAGCATCGATGTCGGGAGCTTTTCCGCGAGCAGTATCGGAAGGAAAAGCATGATGCCCATCGGCATGAGCGGCATGACTATCTTCTCACCGAACGTGACCGCATCCTCATGCGGTATACCGGTGATGAAATCAGCCTTCATTGAGACCATTCCGTCGACCGTAGCGGACAGGAGCGTCGGCATGGGCCGTGTGTCGGCATCCGTAAAGAACAGCATCTCGCCCTTCGCATGCTGCGAAAGCTGATGGCAGGCGAAGCATTTTCCCGTCCACCCCTGCGGGAGCGGCTTCCCTTTAAAGGCACGGATACGTTTATGCTTCTTCGCGTAGCCGCTTATTATCTTCCATGTACTGTCGCTCGAATTATCATCGATAACAAGCACCTCATAATTCTTGTAATCCTGCGCGAGAAAGAGATCAAGACAGGCGCCGATATTCTTCTCCTCATCGCGTGCGGGAATGCATACTGATACGAGCGACCTGTCCTTTGCCCGGGGGAATTTCCCGAGCCGGCGAATGATGACGATGTTCATCATCTCGATCGCAAGGAACATGATAAGAATGCCGAGAAAGACGTAGAGCAGAATGATGAGGATGTTCAGCATAGGATCTCCTGTTATTTATGAACGGAACCGTTCTCCGTTGAGAACGGCTTCGTTCCCCACGGACGAAGCTTGAAGGGCGCCTTGAGCGCGCCCCAATGTTTATACACGATGACCGCGCTGTTAAGGAACGCGATAACGATATAGGCGATACCGGTATCCGTTATCGGATGGATGATGAAAAGCCGCGTGACGATCATATACGCGGATATCGCAAGCGAGGCAAGTGATACCGTCCAGCCGTTCGATTCCTGTATGATATCGAGCAGCATATTACTGAAAAAGAATATCGCGAAACCCTCGAAGGGGAAAAGACCCCAGGCGTACATCACTCCCCACAGGCCGAATGTCGTCGCAATGGCCTTGCCGCCCTTGCCCTTGAGGAACGGCGAGAACGCATGCCCGAACACCGGCGCAATGGCAACAGGGATGAGCGCAAATCCCTTGACATCGAAGATAAGCTGTGCGGCAAGCACGGGACCGGCCGCCTTCGCCAGATCGAGTATAAGGACTATCCAACCGAGTACCGGGCCGCCCATTTTAAACGTATTGACAGCACCGGGATTCCCGTCATTGATCGTACGTACGTCTTTTTTCAGGAAAAGCCAGCACATGATTACAGAGAACGGGATCGCACCGATAAAAAAGTTGACGACGGCTATCGCCGCAATACGAGAGATATCAATGACAACATCGTTCATACGTATTCCTTCTTGATCATGGTCCCGCGGAACGGGGACAGGCTATTCGATATACCCTGAATTCGCAATACCCTTTTCGTGGCAGAATTGTTCTACCCCCAACGGGGGATATGAAAATGGCGATATTCCCGGTTATACGTGCTGCGCCTGAAGCACGGTTATGACAGCCGTACCGACGATATCCTCCACGGAAACACCGCGGGACATGTCATTGACCGGTTTTTTAAGGCCGATGAGCACGGGACCGTACGCATGCCCGCCGCTCATGTACTGTGCGATCTTGTATCCGATATTCCCCGCATCAAGGTCCGGGAACACGAGCACATTCGCCCTGCCGGCGACCGGGCTGTCCTTTGCTTTGCGTTCCGCGACCTCGGGGATTATGGCGGCGTCCAGCTGAAGCTCCCCGTCGATAGCGACATCCGGCGCCATGTTCTTCGCCCGTTCGACGGCATCCCGCACGATATCGACGCTTGCGCCCTGTCCGGAACCGCGGGTAGAATACGAAAGGAAAGCGACCATCGGTTCGATATTGAATTCGGTACGCACCGCTTGCGCGACGGCCACGCCGATAGCAGCGAGCTCTTCGGTGTTCGGTGATATCGTTACCGCCGCATCGGCGAAGAAGAACAGCTTGTCCGTCTCGCCGAGGAGATCTGGTATGAGGAGCGCCATATAGGCAAAGGGATGCGTAAACCCTTCGCGCATGCCGACGGTCATTGCAGCGGCCTTAATAACGGACGCCGTCGTACTTATTGCGCCTGAAAGCATGCCGTCGGCATCACCGAGAGAGACCATCATCCCTCCGAAATAGAGCGGTTTTGCGATAAGACGTTCAGCGACAGAGTCGCTCACATCGCGCCGCTTGCAGTATTCATGAGCGAAGCGCTCACGTCGGGCATCCGACACCGGAACAATGGCCACATCGCCGATGTCGGCACCGAGAGATTCAGCACGACGGCGTATATCATCCGGCTCTCCGATGAGTATCGGTACGGCAAGTCTCTCCCTTTGTATTATCGCTATCGCGGAAAGCGTACGCTCGTCCATCGGTTCGGCGAACACGATACGCCTGGGGTCCCGTTTCGCCTCGTCGAAGAATCGCCGGAAGTTCATGACGCCCTCCCGATCACGGCCGCGCTATAACCATTGCCCCGCCGATGCCGCCCGACGCGCATGCCGCGGCCAGTCCGAATTTCGAATCCTTATTCTCCATCATCGCGTAGATGAGGCTCAATACGAGACGCGTACCCGTAGCCGCCAACGGATGACCGAGCGGTATCGACCCCCCATGCGGGTTGAGCCGTCCATCGCGCCAGAGCGCTTCCCAGTCACAGCCGAATTCCTTCTTCGATTCAGCGAACGCTGACAACACCGTTGCCGCGAACGCCTCATGGAGCTCGATATTCGTGACCGCATCGAAGCTCACGCCGGCACGTTTGAGCGCAATGGGTGCCGCATGCGCAGGTGCAATGCCCATATACGCGGGGTTCACCCCGGCGGTGGCGTATGACAGCACTTCGGCAAGTACCGGAAGGCCCAATCGGACTGCGGCGCTTTCTGACGCCACGATGACCGCCGCGGCGGCATCACTTCTCGCGCAGGAGTTGAACAGCGTCACTGTCGGTTCAGTTTCACCCGCATGATATTTCCTTTCCGGGATGAACGCGCCGAAATCGTCGTAGAATTTCGAGAAGGGGTGGTCCGTTGTCTGGAAGAGCACGGGCGCTTTGGTGAACATCGATGCATCCTCGACGAGCGCCTTGCGTGCATAGACATATTCGTCACGTTCGAGCGACACGCCGTTCGCCGAGAACGGGATGACATGCGAACCATAAAAACCGTTCTCTTCGGCGGCAAAGCATCGACGGAATGTTTCCGCCGCGTAATCATCCTGCATGGTGCGGGTTATCCCGTATCGCTGGGCGCATACCTCGGCCGTTTCTGCCATATTGATATGCTTTACCTGATCGGTCAATCCCTCTTCGATACAGTCGATGATGGCAACTTCCTTATCATCCCAAAGCGTCTGCCAATTCGCTTTCAGCGCGTTCATATTGCGAAGCGGCTTCTGGGAGCGGGCGCCGCGTATCGCATAGGGAAAGCTCGACATCGATTCCGTCCCGCCTGCGATGAACACCTCGCCTTCATCAAGCTGTATGGCACGCACCGCCGATGCTATCGATTCCATGCCGGATACGCAGTTGCTTTGTACGGTATATGCGGTCGCGGTCTCGGGTATGCCGGAAAGCAGCCCCGCGATACGGGCTATGTTCGGCGCATGCGAGCCCTGCCCTACCCAGCCCATAATAAGCCCGTCAATGGCTGCCGGATCGAGCGAATACTGTGCCAAAAGGCCCTTGATCGCATGGGTAAGCAGGTCTTCCGGCTGCACCGCTGCAAGCGTCTTGCCGAGATGACCGATGGGCGTCCGCACACCGCCGCAGATGAGGACTCGCTTTTTCATGATGCCCTCCTCGTACCTCTGTGCGATTCTATTATAACAAAAATCCGCGCGAAGTCTTCTTCTTGACATAGCGTGCGATTAATAGTACTATTCACAGCATTCGGGACAAGGCGGCATATATGAGTACGACGATTACGGCGAATGATCTAAAAACGAAGGGTGTAAGCGCGATCTCCGGCGCATCGAACAAGGGCGAGCATGAAGTGCTGGTGACTGTTCGGGGGAAAACCGAGTTTGTCATCATCCCTATTGCGCAGTACAACCATCTCAGGGAATGTGAACTCGAGGCGGCACTGGCACAATCCCGCGCCGATATGAAGAAAGGCCGCTACCGGATCGAGCCGGCGGCACGGCACATGAAGAGAATTCGTCGTGCCTAGGATACTATTCACAGAACAGTATGAGAAACGGGCAAAACGATTCG
>JBBTBY010000172.1 GCA_038043445.1 Spirochaetota bacterium | reverse complement strand
CCGCCGAATTCCATGCATCGATCCTTGCTTTCTTCATCCGGGTTCCACAGGCATTTGAGGCCCTGATGAACGACCTCAAAACCGGCCTTGCCAAGAAGGTCATTCAACTTCGCTACCGATTCGCCGCTCCAGCCGTAGCAGCCGAACGCGGCCGCTTTTTTATTCCTGAACTTCAATCCTTCGATCTCCTCGAGAATACCGGCGGTGGAGCTCGATATACCGCGGTTTATCGTGGGTGAACCGACCAGTATCATCTTCGACCTGAACACTTCCGTTATGATGTCGTTCTTGTCGGTCTTCGATATGTTGAACAGTTTGATCGCGACCGTGCCGTTCGCCTTTTTCATGCCCGCGGCGATATTCTCGGCCATCACCCGCGTACCATCCCACATCGTGTCGTAGAGAATGGTTATCTGATCTTCCTGATAGTCGTTCGCCCACGCAATGTACTTTTCGACTATCTCTGTCGGCTTGTCGCGCCAGATGACGCCGTGACTTGGCGCGATGATGTCGATGGGAAGCTTCAACGCAAGCACTTCCTGTATCTTCTTCGCGGCGAATGAGCTGAAGGGCGTGAGGATATTCGCGTAGTATTTGATGCATTCGTGAAAAAGCTCGTCCCGATCTACGAGATCGTTGAACATGAACTCGCTCGCATAATGCTCTCCGAACGCATCGTTGCTGAAAAGGATATTGTCCCCCGTCAGATAGGTCGCCATGCTGTCCGGCCAATGGAGCATTTTCATCTCCATGAACACGAGCGACTTCCCGTTGCCGATATCGAGCGTATCGCCCGTCTTCACCGTCCTGAGATCCCATTTCTTATGATAGTGCCCTGTCAGCGACTTGACGGCGTTCTCCGTGCAGTAGATGGGCACATCGGGCATCTGCTCCATCAACTCGGGAAGACTGCCGCTGTGATCGATCTCGGCATGGTTCGCTATGACATAGTCGATCTTTTTGAGGTCTACCGCTTTCTTCAGTCCTTCGACATATTCCGCCGCGAACGGTTTCCATACGGTATCGATGAGCACCGTCTTCTTTTCCTGTATGAGATAGGAATTGTACGTGGAGCCTTTATGCGTCGAATACTCGTTGCCGTGGAATTTCCTGAGCTCCCAGTCTATTTTTCCCACCCATGAAACATTGTTCTTCACCTGCATGTGCATCGTTCTCTCCCGGAGATGATAGTTCCTTACCCCTCGAATTTACTTTTCTTTCCATAATAATCAATAGCACGGCCGCATGCATAGCATGGCCGCCGGCGATGATCGTCCGATAATTTCCGACCGCTGCCCGCAGCGAACGCCGAAACACATTGACGAAGCGCCCGGAACTGATTATACTGATGCAACGTGCGTTGACGGCCGGGAATACCGAGTACTGTCCGTTCATTGCAAGCCGATCCGTTTTGTGTTCGATACGAACGTATTCCACAGCAAGGACCGCAACGTGCATGTACGCCTCATCGCTCTTTCCCTTCTGACCGCTTCGCTCTCGTTCGCCGATATGGCGGCCGTCATTGAAAAGGACACGCGCGCGCTTTCCGCAAAGTCCCGCATCGTCGGGTCGGCGGGTCATGCCGAGGCGCACGCCTACCTCAGCGACGCGCTTTCGCGTATACCGAACATCACGATCATACGCCAGGAATTCACCACGGTCATGCCCGAGACGCATGCATCGATAACGCTCACCAGAAATACAAAAGCCCGTACCTATCCGCTCTATCCGGTGTGGCCGTCCGGTCCGCGGCTCAACACAACGACGGCGGAAGGGCTCTCGGGGAGAGCCGTGCATATCGGTGAAGGACGCTACGATGAGATACCCGCCGGGGACATACGCGGTGCGGTAGGCATTATCGAGAGCACAAGCTCGCGCGGAAGGGGCGACTGGCGCGCGGCGGCGAATTTCGGCGCAAAGGCGCTCATATTCCTTCCCACGACGAACAATATCTATCCGGGCATACGCGACACCGTGCTCCCCGCACCTATCGATTTTCCCCGCTTCTTCGCCGATGATGCTGCGCTTATAAAAGAGCTCCGCAAAGGCGGCGACATCTCCATTCACAGTGCCGGCGCATGGCGCGAGGTACGCGCTGAGAACATCTATGCGGTGATACCGGCGAAAGCGGGTTCCAAGGAAAAAAAAGCGCTTGTCATCGCGGTGCAGTTCGACGGCATGTCCGCTGTGCCGGAAAAGGCGTTCGGCGCCGATGCGGCCGTGGACACAGCGTTCGCGCTCGACTACGTACGCCGCCTTGCGAACGATCCCCCGCCCAGGCCTGTCGTCATCGCGTTCATCGACGCCTTTTCGATGAATCAGCGCGGCATCAACGAGATGCTCGCCGCGTTCACGCTCGTCGATGACCGCACGAAGCAGAAATACGATCAGGACGACAAGTCGCTCCTCGCGCAGTATAAAAAGATCGGAGCGCTCGCCCACGAGCTCGATAAAGCCCCCGCCACGATACGCGCAGTGCGCTATGAAGCGATACGCAAGTACATCGACGGCGAGGTGTCGAAGGAAGTGCTCATCATCGACGCCGACCTCTATGAGCTTCGGGCACAGAAATTCTCGCGTACGTCCACGAACGAAGCGGCGCTCGTCAAAAGCATCGAAACGCTCGTTGCCAAACGCAATGAATTCTACACCGCACGCAAGGAGCTTTTCGACGGCCGTCTTGCCGGCGGCGGCAATGCGCTTGCACGCGAGCTCTGGCGGCGCTGCCGGGAACGCATCGATGCGCAGATACGCGAGGCGCAAGCGGCGATAGCCATGACCGCACAGAGGAGTGCGATACGCGAGGAGCTCTGCACGGCATTCGGTCTTGCGAAAAAGGAGATACCGGTATCGTTCCTCATCGGCCTCGATATCTCCGACGCATCGACAGCGCTCGGCCTCCTCTCGCGCTGCGAACAGCTCACCTACGACGGCACCAAGCATGAATCGGTGTTCCGCCAATGGCTCATGAAACTTGAGAAGGAAGAACTTCTATCGCTCATACCCGCACGGCTCAGGCCCGCGCTCGATCTGTCGATGCTGCGTTCGCTCGATCACTACACTTCGTATACGCCGCATCAGACCGTGATGCTCACCTCGCCCGCGGAAAGTTTCGGCCTGCCCGCGGCTACGCTCGCATCGAGCGAAGGTGTGCGCGAACGCGTCGACACGCCGTACGACACCGCTGACCGCCTCGACTGGACGCGCATACGCCCGCAGGCGGAAGTCGCACAGATACTCTTCGACCGCATCGTCTACAAGACCGACTTTGCGCCGAAAAAATACGGCGCCCCGCGGTTCACCCGCATGAAAGGCATCATCGTCGATCAATCGCCGGGCGAAGCGCTTGCGAACATCCCGATGCCGGGATTCCTTACGTACTACATGTACGGCAGGGTGAATGACGGACAGGCGCTCACCGGCTACGGTCATACGTGGATACCGGGCATGCGCTATACCGAATTCCAGATAACCCGCACGGACGGCCGTTTCGTCTTCGATGTGCTGCCGTCCTACCGCCCCGAATGGCGCACCCGCTCGGCGCATATCCATGCGTACAAGCTTGCGGAAAACGGGCGCATCACCCGCGCACTCGACCTTAAGATGGAAGGCAAGGGCGCGAAGATGAACACCGACCTCTATACGCCTACGTTCTCGGACATGCGCGGCGTGGTGTTCACCTGCAAGGAAGCGGTCGCCTACGATCTCTACGACCCGCAGATACGCAACGGACTTCCCAACGGGAGCATCATCGATGCGCGCGGGGGGCTTGAGATACGCAAGCAGAACTACTCGGTGTTCGCCGGATACGCGAGCATATTCGTAGAACCCTCGGTCACATGGGGGCTTATCATGCGCAACGGCCTCGCCGGCAACCGCATGCTCTTGCTCGGCATTGATGATACGAAAAAGAACGCGGACATTGAGAAGCGAATGCGCGGCTTTGACAGCGGCCTCTCCGATCATTCCGCGGCGCTTTCCGCGCGGGATTATTTCGCGCTCAATGCGGACCGCCTCGCCAAGACGCGGGCGGCGGGCATCGTGAGCGAGACCATCGACGGGATCAACAGGGCATCGCGCCAGTATATCTCGAATATTGCAACGGCGTTCGCCGAGAACGACGGCAGGGCATACATCGCGAATGCGGGGCGCGCGCTTGCGAACGAAGTGCGCGTGTACTACGGCGTGCGCCAGCTCATGGATGACACCATGCGTGCGGCGATATTCCTCCTCCTCGCGCTCCTTCCCTTCTCGATATTCTTCGAGCGGCTGTTCTTCTCATCACCTATCATCTACAAGCAGATCATTTTTGCCGCGCTCATCTTCATCGTCATGGCCTTCATACTCTGGTCGTTCCATCCCGCCTTCCGCCTGAGCAGCCAGACGCTCATGGTGGTCATGGCCTTCGGCATCATCGCGGTGAGCGTGCTCGTCATCTCGGTCGTGTACTCGAAATTCAAATCATCGCTCGATGAATGGCAGAGCGGACGCGCGGAAGCGAGCGGCGCGAAAACATCGCCTGCCGGGCTTGCGGTGACCGCGCTCATGCTCGGCATAAGCAATATGCGTAAGCGAAAATTCCGCACCGTGCTCACGAGCATCGCGATAGTGCTCATCACCTTCGCGCTCGTGTGCTTCCTCTCGACGAGCTATTACAGCGACAGCGCGCGCTGGGACATCCCCGCGAAGCCCGTGTACAGCGGCGTCATGATAAAGCGTCAGTCGCAGTGGGGCATCGGCGGATACATCCTCCCCTACCTTGAGACCATCATACCGAAGGACACGATGACCGCGCCGCGCTACTGGTGGTTCTCCGCATCGCAGCCGACATGGCGCGAACATATCAAGAACCCGCGCACCGGCGCGACTATCGGTGTAACGGCGGTGCTCGGGCTTCACACCAATGAATCGCGCTTCACCCCGGTGGCGAAACTCTGCCCGAACTGGGACCGCTTCGCCGCGAAGGACGGATGCTATCTCCCGGCAAAATCCGCGGCATCGCTCGGGGTAACCGCCGGTGAAACAGTGCTTATCTCCGGTATGGCGTTCACGCTTCTCGGCACTTACGATGCAAAGGCGTTCGATGAATCCATGGTCGACATCGACGGACAGGCGGTCACACCGCCGGATTTCTCGGGACTGTCCGCCGAAGAGTTGAATGCGATGATGCGCATGATGAACGATCCGCTCATGATGATGGGTGCAGGCGATCAGTCGGATTTCCATCAGACGACGGCGACCATTTCGAGCGAGAAATGCATCATCATACACAGCGACATGATCGGCCGCATCGGGCGCCCGGCGCTCGGGAGCATCGTGATGCAGACGGCCTCCGGTCATGAAGCGCTCGCCGACGACCTCGCCAAACGCTTCGTCTTCCCGATATTCTACGCGGAGAACAATGCGGTGAAGGCCATCGTAAGCAAGCCCCTCACGCCGCGCGTACCGCGGAACATCCTTATACCGATAATCATCGCAGGGCTTATCATCTTCAACACGCTCTTAAGTTCCATTACGGAACGAAGGAAAGAGATATACATCTACACGAGCTTAGGCATGGCGCCGTGGCATATCGGCTTTCTCTTCGTCGCAGAGGCGATAACCTACGGGCTCATGGCATCGATATTCGGCTACATCATCGGGCAGGGGGCGGCATCCGTGCTCACCAACGCGGGGCTCCTCTCGGGGATAACGCTCAATTACTCCGGCTCGCAGACCATCATGGTGATGCTCATCGTCATGGGCATTGTCATTGCGGCGTCGCTCATACCGGCGTACCTCGCGAGCAAGGTGGCAATGCCCTCAACGAGCATGCATTGGGCATTACCCAAGGCCGAAGGCGATATGCTCCGCACGAACATGCCGTTCACGGTCACCGAGAAAACGGCCAACGGCGTCATGTACTATCTCTACGAAAACTTCGATGCGCACAAGGAAGGCGTCATCGGTTCGTTCACCACAAGCGATTCGGCGGTCAAACGCACTGACGGAAAGTTCTTCACGCTCACGACCACCGTGTGGCTCGCACCGTATGATCTCGGCATACGGCAGGACGTCACGGTCACCGTGGAGCCCACGGCGGACAACACGGTGTATGAGCTCAGGCTTGCGATCGAACGGAAGTCCGGCGAGGAGCGCGGGTGGTGGCGGCTCAACCGTTTCTTCGTCGGCACGCTCAGAAAGCAGCTCTTAGGCTGGCGCAAGCTCAAGAAGGATTCGATAATCGGCTACATCAACTGCGCGAAAGCGGCGCTGGAACGCGCCTGATGCCGTATAACACAGAAGGAGAATGTCCGTCATGTCGATAAAAGAGGACAAGGAGTTCCAGGAATTCCGGGATATCATGAAAGCCCCCGGTACGTTCGAGGACGGGGTGAACTGGCGCACCATCATCATGGCGCTCTTCGTGGGTTTCCTCATGACGCCCACACAGATGTACATGCAGCTCGTCGCCGGCATCGAGATGGGGCCCGCCGCGCAATGGGTGACCGTCATCCTCTACATCGAGATCGCGCGCCGCGCGCTCACCAAGATGAAGCGCCCGGAGATATTCGTGCTCTTCTACATGTGCGGCGCCGTCATACACTCGGGTGGCGGCCTTCTCTGGCAGCAGTTCCTCGTGCAGAGCCAGGAGATGCAGAAGCTCGGCATCGCCGAATACATACCGACATGGTTCGCGCCGAACGATCCGAACGTGCTCGCCCAGAGGAGCTTCTTCATGGCTCCGTGGATGATACCCCTTCTCCTCATGACGCTCATGCTCTTCGTAACAAGGCTCGATCACTTCGGTCTCGGCTACATCATGTTCCGTCTTACCTCCGATGTGGAAAAGCTCCCCTTCCCCATGGCGCCCGTCGGCGCGATGGGGATGACCGCGCTCGCGGACGCGTCCAATGAAAAGGACACTTGGCGATGGAAAGCGTTCTCCATCGGGGCTATCGGCGGTGTCGTTTTCGGTTTCATCTATCTTGCGATACCGAATATCACCGGGGCGATACTCGCCAAGCCGATAAAATTCCTGCCGCTGCCGTTCGTCGACATCACCAATTTCACCGAGAAGGCGCTCCCGGCAATGCCTTTCATGATAAGCTTCGACCTCACCTTTGTCGTCACCGGCATGGTGATGCCGTTCTGGGCCATGGTCGGTTCGTTCATCGGCCTTGTCTTCACGGTGATACTCAATCCCGTACTGTATCATACGGGAGTGCTGAGGTCATGGCAGCAGGGCATCGGCGGCATTCAGACGATACAGTCGAATATCATGGATTTCTATTTCAGTTTCGGACTGGGATTAAGCTTCGCTATCGCCGCCATCGGCATCATCCATATCGTATCGACGATGCGCGCGGGCAAAGGAAAGTCGAACATCGATTGGGGAAAATTCTTCCGTCCGCCGGAAGGCCGCGGCGATATACCGCTCTGGGTGGCCTTCCTCATCTATGTCGGTTCTACCGCGATATATATCGGCATTACCTACTGGCTCGTGAACTATGTATCACCGCCGCTTAATGGCACGAAATTCCCGATGTGGCTCCTTCTCTTCTACGGCTTCGTCTACACGCCGTTCATAAGCTACATTCATGCCCGCATGGAAGGCGCGGTGGGACAGCATGTGAGCGTACCCTTCGTCCGTGAAGCGACATTCATTCTTTCCGGCTACAAGGGTGCAGCGATATGGTTCGCGCCGATACCGCTCCACGATTATGCCAGGCAGACGCAGTTCTTTCGGACCACGGAGCTTACCGGCACGAAGTTCACCTCGCTCATCAAGGCGGAGATACTGATATTCCCCATCATGCTCATCGGCGGCGTGCTCTTCAGCCAATTCATCTGGCAGATCGATAATGTACCGAGCAAGATGTTCCCGTACGCCAATGAGTTCTGGGAACTGCGCGCGTATAACGCAGGACTTATCTACTCCTCGACACTGCCGGGCGAAGCGGCAAGTCCCTTCCGCGATGCGTTCCGCCCCGAATTCCTCGGTGCGGGTCTCGGTCTCGGGCTTATCGTCTATCTCATCCTCACGTATTTCGGGCTCCCGATATTCCTCGTCTACGGCGTGGTCAAGGGGCTCGATCAGACACTCCCCCACGCGATACTCCCCATGTTCATCGGCGCGCTCATCGGGCGTTTCATATGCCGGAGAAAATTCGGCGAGGAGTGGCCGCATTACCGCATCGTATTCGCCGCGGGCTTTTCCGCGGGTATAGGGCTTATCACCATGCTGAGCATGGGGTTCGTTTTCATGAGCAAAAGCGTCGTGAAATTCCTTTTCTAGGAGACTCCGTGAACGATACGCGCACACTTGCCTGGGCCGGCTGGAAGATGACGATACCGTCGTCCTGTTTCCCGCTCGCGATAACCGGCGCGCATGAAGCGGGTGCCATGATGGTCGGCACGACGTCGCTTGCCGTCATGCAGATAAAGTGGCGCATCGCCTCCGTTCCGGATGACAGCACGGCATGGGCGCTTCGCCGCGTAAAACGGATACTCAAACACCCCGTCGTACAGGACGCCCCCGCGCGTTTCGATTCGGTGCTCGCGTCGGACAATGCGGATATCAATGCCGCCTCACGCCTGGTCTGGGTCGGTGCAATGCGTACCGAACGCCTTCTTGTCGAGATAGTGATGAACGTGTCCGCAGGAAAATCCGCGGTGAAGTCATTCATGTCGATAACGGTACCGTCGATAGCCGGATCGGATGACGGGGCCGTACGCGAATGGTCGATATTCGATGCCTTCTTCGCAGCGCCGAAGGATGCCCGGCTCGTATCGCGGCGTCTTTATGCAGGGGACATCATGCTCTCGCTCGCGGATACACGCGGACGCAAGCTCCTTCTCCGCCAGGTATATCCCGCAACGCTCGCGCTCGAACGCCAGCCCCTCGCGGCATGGCTGTCCGACAACGCGGTAAAACGCACGATGCGCCGTGTGAGTTCGCTCAAGGATTCCCCGCGCGGTGAACACAGTGTCATACGCATGGGCGATCATGCGCTCCCGCCGCCGCTCTCGCTCTTCGGACGGCGCTATACCGCCGCCGCCGTTACGCACGACACGGCGCGCGACCGGCTGCTGATAGCGGCTGAGGAATCGCATGAACCCCTGACGGCATCGTCCGTTGACGCGCTCATCGAGCGGATGAAGGTGCAGCATGTTCGGTAAGAAAAAACCGGCGATAAGCCGCGAGCGCGCCTTCGCCGCGAAGCCGAAGAAGCTCCCGACCGTGCGCGTCCTGCCGCAGGAGAACGGCGGCATGCGCGTAACGGTAACGCTCACACGCCCCGCCGTCATACGCTTCCTTTCATCGGAAGCCACGTACGAAAAGACCTACGAGCTCGATTCCGTCGGCCGCATCGTCTACGATCAGTGCGACGGGAGCCGCCGCGTAAGCCTCATCGTACGCGAGTTCGCGAAAAAATATACCATAGGCGAAGCGGAGGCGGAGACCGCCGTTGCGCAGTTCCTGTCGATGCTCATGCGCAAAGGACTTATCGCTATGTCTTTGGAGGACAGCAATGGCTGATGCTGACGCGAAAAAGATAACGGCTGCACGGCAGAAGGACCTCTCGTTCGGCAAGACCGTCGCCATAGCGTGGAAGAACATACGGATACGCTGGCTTCGTTCCATGCTGGTGACAACGAGCATCGTCTTCTCGCTCGCCTTCCTCACCTACTCCCTCGGGAGCGACGTTTTCGTCGAGGGCGTCATGAAGAACATGAGCCCCGAGCACATACAGAAGCTCGTGAACACCGGCGTCCTCAACCCCGCCGGTGCCGAGAGCGCGAAGAGCGCGAACATGCTCATGGTGGTATTGGCGCTCCTCATCTGCTTCGTCGGTATTCTCAATGCGATGATCATGAGCGTGACCGAACGCTTCCGCGAGATCGGCACGATGAAATGCCTGGGCGCGCTCGATTCGTTCATCATCAAATGGTTCCTGCTTGAGACCGTCATGCAGGGCATCATCGGTTCGCTCATCGGCCTCGCGGTCGGCTTTGCGGTCACTTTCATCGGCGCATGGGCCACGTTCGGGAACATTCTCGGGAAGATAATCCTCCCCGATCGGCTCCTTACGGTAGCTGGCATATGCTTCATCACCGGCGTTGCGCTCGCCGTGCTCGGGGCGCTCTATCCCGCATGGCAGGCGGCGAAGATGCTCCCGTCGCACGCGATGCGCTCGGAACTCTAGGAGGATACATGACGGCGGCAGAGAACGACACGCTCGAGATGACCGATCTCCTTGACGCGTATATCGTACGCGCCATCGATGTTCGCAAATCGTTCAAGTCGGGCGATGAATGGCTTCACATACTCAACGGCATCAATTTCTCCGTCAAGCGCGGGGAATACGTCTCCATCATGGGCCCCTCAGGAAGCGGCAAATCGACACTGTTCAACATGATCGGCGGGCTCGATAAACCCAACGAGGGGAACATATTCATCGACGAGGTGGACATCGCCGCGCTCGATCCGTTCGAGCTTGCGTGGCTGCGCTGTCATAAGGTCGGCTACATCTTCCAGACGTTCAATCTCATACCGGTGGCGACAGCGCTCGACAATGTCATGCTCCCCATGCTCTTCTCCGGCATGCAGGAATCGGAGGCGCAGGACAAAGCGGCCGATATACTCCGCAAGGTCGGCTTGGGCGACCGCATACTCCATAAGCCGCTCGAGCTTTCCGGCGGGCAGCAGCAGCGCGTTGCCTGTGCGCGGGCGCTCGCGAACGACCCGGCGATAATACTCGCCGACGAACCGACGGCGAACCTCGACGAAAAGACGGGACAGAACCTCATCGATCTCTTAAAGGAGATATGCACGACCGAGAACGTCACCGTCATCTGCGCGACGCATGACCAGAAGATGCTGAACGCATCGAAACGCGTCTTCCTCGTACGAAGCGGACAGGTGCGGCAGATCGAGCATTCCGAAGTGATAAACGAATTCTTCAAGAAGGAATAGCCATGGCGGACGATATCATCATCTCGGCGCGGGGCGTCAAGCGCCTCTTCACGCGCGGCAAAGAGGACCTCTGGGCGCTCAAGGGCATTGACCTCGATATCTACCGCGGCGAATATCTTTCGATCATGGGCCCCTCGGGGAGCGGGAAGTCGACGTTCTTCAATATCGTCGGCGGGCTCGATTCGCCCACCGAAGGCACGGTGACCATAGACGGTACGGCGCTCTCGGACATGGACACGCATCAGATAGCGTATCTGCGCTGCCACAAGGTCGGCTACATATTCCAGACGTTCAATATCATCGAAGTGATGACCGCGCTTGAGAACGTGATGCTCCCGCTCTTCTTCGCCGGCGTATCCGACAAAGAGGCGAAGGAACGCGCGATGTATCTCCTTGAGCGCGTGGGATTGAAGGAGCGCGCCGACCACCGGCCCGATCAGCTTTCCGGCGGCCAGCAGCAGCGGGTGGCGATAGCCCGTGCGCTCGCCAATAATCCGACGATAATACTCGCCGACGAGCCGACGGGGAATCTCGATCTGAAGACCGGGGAAATGATGATAGCCATGTTAGGCGAGATCAAGAAGGAATTCGGCATCACCATCATCAGCGCCACCCACGACCACAAGATGCTCTCGGCATCCGACCGTATCGTCTACATCGTCGACGGGAATATCGCGGAGATCAAGGACCAGCGCGCCGCAAAGGCGAAATAATCCACAGGAAAGGAATCCATCGTGCGAATGCTCATGGCAGTACTCATCGGCATCATCGGCTCTCTCATCATCTGGATAGTGACGCCGTTCAACAACTTCTCCCTCAATAACGGCTATATCACCGACAGTTATCTGCCGATAGCGGCGCTCGCGCTCATGCTCATCATAGTACTCGTTATCAACCCGGTCATCGGGCTTTTCTCGCGCGAACGGATGATGAAGAAGCGCGAACTGGGCATCATATTCGCCATGCTCCTTCTCGCAACGATAATACCGGGTCAGGGGCTCATGCGCATGCTCCCCTACACCCTCGCGCGCACGGTGACCGAGGCGAACGGCAACAGCGCCTTCGCGGCACTCCTCGCAAAACTGAATCTCCCCGCGGCGCTTTTCCCCGGCAGCACCGCCTACGGCGCATCGAATCCCGCCTCGGAAAAACTTTTTCTCGGGCTCCCCGTGAACGAAGCCATCCCCTGGCAGGCGTGGCTCGCGCCGCTCGCAAGCTGGGGCGTGTTCACCATGTTCACGTGGATAATGATGGGTGCCATGGCGCTTATCGTCTATTCGCAGTGGCGCAAGAACGAGAAGCTCTCATTCCCCGTCGTCGAGGTGCAGGAAGCGTTCATCGCAGAACCCGCGCCGGGAAAGCTCATCGCCGATATCTACCGGAGCAAGTCGTTCTGGACGGGCTTCATACTCGTAACCGCGCTCTATTCGTTCAACATGCTCGCCGCATATTTTCCCGACAATGTCCCCGCGCTCCCGCTCATCTTCGATATTACGGGAGTGTTCACCGAACCGCCGCTCTCGTATCTGCCAACGCAGTTCGTGAAGGTGCAGATATTCTTCCTCTTCATCGCCGCGGGATTCTTCATGTCCTTCCGCATGGGCTTCTCGATATGGGTGTTCACCGCCATCTATAATTTCTACAACGCCTTCGGCCGCATGTATGTCCCCAACTTCAGCCCGGCCTCGGTGAGCGATCACCGCTACGGCGGCATGCTCGTACTCACCGCATACATTCTCTGGACAGGCCGCGCCTACTGGGCGTTCGTGCTCAAAGCGATGTTCCTCCGCGTGCGCACCGACGAGGGAATGCGTAACGCCTTCGCCGGCTGGGCGTTCGTCATCGGCACGGCGGGCGGGATCCTCTGGATGTGCTGGATAGGCCTCGGTCTCTGGGCGCTTTATTACACCTTCCTCACGTTCATGATAACGCTTCTCATCATGCGCTTCATCGCCGAGACGGGCATGCCCTTCATGCGCATCGATACCGGCCAGCGATCGTTCCTCATGGACCTCTTCCCCGGTTCGATGATGACCGGTGCAGCGGCGTATTTCTCAGGCATTCATCCCCTCTGGACATCGCACGGCTCACGCATGAATTTCGGTGCGCTCATCCTCCACGCGATCGGCATCAATGACGATGCACCCGACCGCGCAAAGGCGCGTCTCGCGACAGGGCTCCTTCTCCTTTCCATCGTCGGCATCATCGTCGGCGGGGCGGCACATCTGGTGAGCGCCTACCGCGCGACACCCGGCATCGCAGGATATGAATCGATACAGTGGGGATCGGAGACCATCGTCAATGCGCAGAGCTACGATCTTTCGCGGCTTGATAAGAACATGTACGGCAAGGGCATTACGCATAATCGCCCGCTCCATATCGCTGTCGGCGCCGTGATAACCGGCGCGCTCCAGTGGCTCTGCATCACCTTCCCGTCATGGCCGCTCCACCCCATCGGCATCATCATCGCGATGACGTGGTTCGGCCAGGTAAGCTGGCTCTCGATACTCATCGGCTGGGGGATCAAGGGTCTTCTCGTGCGCTTCGGGGGCTCGCGCCTCCTCAGACAGGCCAAGCCCTTCTTCATCGGCATCATCGCCGGAGAGGTGATAGCCTTCCTTCTCTGGGCCGTAGTGGCCGCCGTGCTCGCGTTCAACGGGCTGCCGTATGTGAAAGTGGAATTCCAGCCGAAATAAAAGGGGTAATTATGGAAGACGCATCGAAGGGGAAAAAGCTCACCGCGCTCCGTGTCGCGGCAGCGCTCGCCGCCGGCTTCATCGGTGCCGTCATCATCTGGATAATAACGCCGTTCAACAACTTCACGCTCTACAACGGCTATATCTCCGACAGCTATCTCCCGGTCACGGCACTCTTCATCATGATCGCGGTCATGCTCATCATCAATCCCCTCATCGGGCTCATCAAGCGGCCGCTCATGTTCACGAAGCAGCAGCTTGCGATAATGTTCGGGATACTGCTCATCGCCTGTGCGCTCCCCGGCGACGGACTGCTCCGCGTGCTCCCCTACAGTCTCTCGAAAACGACAGTGGAGATAACCACCGGGAAGGAATATGCGGACGCGTTCAACCGCATGAAGATACGCCCCGAGCTTTTTCCCGGGAAGACCGAGTACGGCGCGAATAATCCGCAGGCGGAGAAGATGTTCACGGGGTTTCTCAAGGACGAACCGCTTCCGTGGGGCGCGTGGGTGAAGCCGCTCGTGAGCTGGGGGATATTCATACTCTTCTGCTGGCTCATGATGGGTTCGCTCGCCGCCATCGTGCTCCCGCAGTGGCGCGATAATGAGAAGCTGCCGTTCCCGCTCGTGGAGGTGGCACAGTCATATATCGAGGAGCCGGAGAAGGGGCTTCTGCCGGAACTGTATAAAAGCCGCGGGTTCTGGATCGCGTTCATCGCGATAGCGGCGCTCCATTCGATGAACATGCTCGCGCAGTACATGCCCGATCGCGTACCGGCGATACCGCTCACGCTCGACATCACCGGCATTTTTACGCAGCCCCCGCTCGTCTATATACCGGGGACATTCTTCAAGACGCCGATCTATTTCATCTTCATCGCCATGGGATTCTTCATGCCCTTCCGCATGGGGTTCTCGATATGGTTCTTCTCGCTCGCCTATGCCCTCTATTCCGCGCTCGGGCGCACCTATGTCCCCAATTTCAGCGCGCTTACCGTGAACGATCACCGCACCGGCGCCATGCTCGTACTCACCGCCTATGTCATCTGGCTCGGCCGCGCGCATTGGATGATGGTCGTCAAAAGCATGTTCTTCCGTCTCAAGGGCGATGCCGCCTTCCGCGATGCGCTTTCCGGCTGGCTTTTCGTCATCGGCTGCGTCGGTATGATCGGCTGGAAGCTCGGGTTCGGTGTCGGCGTGTTGGCGCTCATCT
>JBBTBY010000171.1 GCA_038043445.1 Spirochaetota bacterium | reverse complement strand
GATCTGAAAAAGCGCATCGTCCATGAACTGGCGTTCACGCCGAAGGAGTGGGAGTCGCGCATGAACCTCACCGGCGGTGCTGTGTTCGGCAGCCTCGATCATTCGCTCCTGCAGATGGGATATTTCCGTATGCCCAATCGTCATCCGAAACGGCGCAATCTGTTTTTCGTCGGCGGGAGCATTGCCCCCGGGAGCGGTCTGCCGATGGTGCTTGTCGGCGCACGCCTCACGGCGGACCGTATCGCCGATGAGATGGGGTAGTGGATGCAGAAACCCGGCCCACCGCGCGAGCGCTCCATCCTCGAGCTCGCATCGATGCATTGGGATAAAAAGCGCCGCAATGCCTTTGTCGCATGTTACAGGATAATGCGCGCTGTCGACGACATCGTTGATAACAGACGCAAGCGCGGTATGCCGATACCGCGTACTGAACGCAAGGCGATAGAACGTACCATTACGGATATGATACGCAAGGGCGCTGTGTTCGACCCACGTTCCGAATGCAGAGAGCTGCTCGTGCCATCCTGGCCGTGGCGGCATTGGCTTCGTGCGATGCGCTACGATCTGGTGAAGGGCTGCTTTCCAACATATCGCGCGTTCCTTTCCTATGCCGAGGGTGCTGCCGTTGCCCCCGGCGCGATATTCATGCATTTGTGCGCATTACGTTCGGGAGAACGCCTGCGTTCCCCGCGATTCAATGTGCGCCGCGCTTCGCGCCCCCTCGCGCTTTTCTGCTATCATGTGCACATCCTCCGCGATATGAAGGAAGACGCCCGCGACGGAATCGTATTCGTTCCGGATGATATGCTCCGAGAGCATGGCCTCGATCGCGAAGGTTTCATCGGTGCGTTGCGTACACGCACGTTGTCCGAGTCTATCAGACATATTGCGCGGTTCTATCATGACCGCGGGACGGAATATCGGAAGGCATCGTTTGCGATGTTGGAAAGCATATCGGCCATGGTGGAAGAGCGTTATCGAATGAGCTTAAAGACGCTTTTCGATCTCTACGCCGAGATACATGATAGGATGGATGTTGCGCGGGGGTGTTTTACCGCGGATCTTCTGCAGCGTTCAAGACCGGATAGAAAGAAAAAAAATTGAACCGCGAAAAGCACGAAAGACACGAAAAGGTCAAGAGAATTAACCCGTAATTCTTTTCCCCTTTCGTGCTTTTCGTGTGTTTCGTGGTTATTTCTTCTCTCTTTTCCCTTTCGGAATGAGGTAGCGGAATGGATAGGCGCCTTTGAGTTTTGGTGGTTATCTCTCGTTCTTACGTACGGTCAGTTCCGATTAAGCGGGTGGCGGGCCATCTGCGAACGAAGATAGGGTTTATTGCAGTGGGTATAAATTTCCGTTGTGCTGATATCCGAATGACCGAGCATTTCCTGAACGCTTCTGAGGTCCGCCCCGCGCTGCAATAGATGCGTCGCGAATGAATGGCGCAGCGTATGCGGGAACACGTTCTTCTTGATGCCGCTCTCGCGCATCGTTTCCTTCACTATCTTCCAGATGCCCACGCGTGATATGCGGCTGCCGCGCAGATTGAGGAAAAGCTCGTTTATCCCTTTTTTGCCGCGGAGTATGCGCGGGCGTACGATCGCCAAGTACCGGCGCAGGAGTTTTTTCGCCTCGCCGCCGAACGGCGTGATGCGCTCTTTGCCGCCCTTGCCGTGCAGCTTGATATAACCGCCCTTGAACGAGATGTCGTTCACTGTCAGATCGCACACTTCGCTCACCCGCATGCCGCAGGAGTACATCATCTCGAAGATTATCTTATCGCGCAGGCCCTTGATCTTCTTAACGTCGGGCACGGAGAGAAGTCGGTCGACCTCGCGGACGGAGAGGTAGTCGGGGAGGGTGCGTTCCAGGTGAATGACCTCAAGGTTCTCTGCGGGGTTCTCCTTGATGATGCCTTCGGAGAGGAGGAACCTGAAAAAATTGCTGATCGAGACCTTATTACGGGCCACGGTGCGCAGTTTCGATGTCGTGCCCCGATGTTCGAGGAAACGTTCGATATCTTCTTTGGTCGATTCGGCGACCGGTTTCGCAAGCCCGCCGGTGATGTAATTGATGAAAAGGTCTATGTCGCGGCGATACGATTCAAGACTGTTCTCGGAAAGCCCCTTCTCGACCCGGACGTAGTCCAGGTAGGAGGTGAGCTGCTGGTCGTCATTCGCTGTTCTCATGCAACATGTGCCCCATCTTTTCTTTTTTTGTCCTCAGATACTTCTTACTCTCGCCGGTTGGCTTTATGATTATCGGCACACGTTCGACAATTCTTAATCCGTATCCTTCAAGCCCCACTATCTTCGCGGGATTATTCGTCAAAAGGCGTATGTTCTTAAGCCCGAGATCGGCGAGTATCTGCGCCCCGATGCCGTAATCACGCATTTCCGGGGGGAGCCCGAGCTTGACGTTCGCCTCGACGGTGTCATAACCCTGGTCCTGGAGCGCGTACGCTTTCAGCTTGTGGGTGAGCCCGATGCCGCGTCCTTCCTGCCGGAGATACAGGATGACACCGAGACCCTCTTTTTCGATGTAATCAAGGGCAAAATGGAGCTGGGATTGGCAGTCGCAGCGTATGGAGCCGAGAATGTCGCCGGTGAAGCATTCGGAGTGTACGCGAACGGCTACATTATCCCTGCCGTGTATATCGCCTTTGATGATGACAAGGTGCTGAAAGTTGTCGACATCGTTCTCGTACATGCGTATGGTGAACTCGCCGTGCGTAGTGGGGAGCCGCGCCTCCGCGGTCATGTGTATGAGCTGTTCCGTCTTGCGTCGGTACTCTATGAGCTCGGCGATGGATATCATGACGAGTGTGTGCTCGGCTGCGAATTTCTTGAGATCGGGCAGCCGCGCCATGGTGCCGTCATCGTTCATTATCTCGCAGATGACGCCGGCGGGATAGAGCCCCGCGAGCTTCGCCATGTCCACCGCAGCCTCGGTATGTCCGGCACGGCGGAGCACGCCGCCCTTCGCATACTTGAGCGGGAAGATGTGGCCCGGTTTTTTGAGGTTGCAGGGATCGGTACGCGGGTCAAGGAGCTCATGGATGGTCTGTGAGCGCTCATGGGCGGAGATGCCGGTGGTCGTATCCCTGCCGTCGACGGACACGGTGAATGCCGTGCGATGCGTATCGGTGTTCTGCGATACCATATCGGGGAGGCCAAGCGCCTGTATACGTTCATCCGGGAGCGGCACGCAGATGAGTCCGCGCCCGAATTTCGCCATGAAATTGATCGCTTCCGGGGTGATCTTTTCCGCCGCCATGACAAGGTCGCCCTCGTTCTCCCGCTCCTCATTGTCGACCATGATTATCATGCGGCCTTTGCGTATCTCGGCGACGGCTTCTTCAATTGAATTCAACATGTCATTTCCTTGCGTTCCCGCTCTCGATTGTCTATTATCGGTCAATACGATGACGCCCTCAAGGCCGGAATATGCCGGTCCTGAGGGGTATCGCCACAGTACAATATCACAAATCGGGCGCTCCGGTCAAGTGGACGGTAGTGCCCAAATCCTCACATAAGGATAAAGAGATACCACGGAGAAAAGGCCGAGAAAGAACAGAAGGGCAGCTGAACATTTTCACCCGAAAGATGATACCCTCTGCGCATTATCCTCCATGCTTTTTATTGCACTCTCTTACATTCTCTGTGCCGTGGTTTTATTTTCTTACGTGATGGTTCGGGTAAGGGGATGATCCCGTTCGCCATGCCATTGACAGAAGCTTGTTTTTATTGGACAATCGCGTTCTACAGGTCCAGTTAAGGAAGGAATGTTCTGTGCATCGAGCGAGCGTCCTTGTTATTGCCGTAATTTCCGCCTCAGCGGCGGGACTCGGTATCATCGCCGTGATATTCCCGAACCTCATCCCTTCAGCGTTCCTCGCAGTAAGCATGATGGTCTATGTCGTTCTCGCAGGCGGTATCGCTGTTTCCGCGTACGCCGCGGCACCGCGAACGGGTCCGGAGATGATGAAACGCGCGGATGCAGAACGCGTGGTGAGCGAGTACCGCGACATCATCGTGCTCCTTGAGGAGAAGAACGACTATCTCATCGCGAAATGGGATTCGCTCGAACAGAACAGGAAGATGCATGCCCGCGATCTTACGCTCGCCCGCGCGATACAGAGGAATATTCTCCCGCGCGAATTTCCCGCATCAGAGCGCATCCGCTGTGCCGCGCATTATCAGCCCATTGAAGGCGTCGGCGGCGATCTCTACGACGTCATCGCGCTCGATCGTGATATTTTCCTCGTCATCGTGGCCGATGTTGCCGGTCATGGGGTGTCCTCAGCGCTCATAGCGGCCATGCTCAAGGCGGCGATTGCATCCTACGCGGTACGCTATCCGTCGCCGGGCATACTGCTCGCACGTATCAATAAGAACCTCGTGCAGCAGATACCGACGGCACACTTCGTCACCGCGGTCGCCGCGCAGTTCAACTGCGAGACGGATACGCTCATCTATGCGAATGCGGGACATCCGCAGCCGCTGTTCCGCCGCGGACGTACCGTGAGCGAATTGCCTGCGCGGGGGCCCATACTCGGGACATTCCCGGCGGTCTCGTACACCGAAGAGTGCATGACGCTCTGCCCCGGCGATAAATTCGTTTTTTACACCGACGGTGTGACCGATCTGTCCGGTCATGCCGATAAACGCGAGATGTTCGGTGGTGCGCGCCTATCCGAGTCGCTGGCGCATCATGGTGCGCTCGATATCGCGGGTGTCGTCGACGGGATAAAGAGCGATCTCGCGTCGTACACGCATCGTCCTGACGATGATCTTACCCTGCTCGGGGTGGAGATTTCGCGCAAGCCGCCCGTACGCGTCAATGGATGAACATCGCGTCGCCGTACGAGAAGAAGCGATAGCGCATATCCCGGGCGGTCCGGTACGCGTTCATGCAGTGCTGAAAGCCCGCGAACGCCGCAACGAGCGCAAGCAGTGTTGAACGCGGCGTGTGGAAATTGGTGATAAGCGCGTCGATGCAGACGGGTCGATACGGCGGATAGATGAATATCGATGTCTCTCCGGTCAGCCGCCGGAAGCGCATCGCATCCGCATCATATTCGCTTTCGAGGACGCGCGCCGCCGTCGTCCCTGTTGCGATGATGCGCCTGCCTTCCTGCTTCGCGCGCACGATGCGTTCCGCTGACACCTGCGGGATGATGAATTCCTCCGCATGCATGCGATGTGCTGTGATATCATCCTCGCTCATCGGCGCGAACGTGCCGTAGCCGGTGTGCAGCGTGAGCCGCAGTATCTCCACACCGCGGGCAGCTATCGCATCGAGGAGCGCATCGGTGAAGTGAAGGCCTGCCGTCGGTGCTGCCGCCGACCCTTCTGCCTGGGCGTATACGTTCTGATAATCGATATTGTCGCGCTCGGTCGTATCCGGTTCCCCATCGGCCTCACGGCGTTTGATGATGTACGGCGGGAGCGGTATCGCCCCGTTGGCGGCAAGATAGTCACGGGTGAGATCGCGGGAAAACACAAGGCGTCTGGCCGTGCCGTCGCTGCCGGCGATAGTCGCGCGCATATCGCCCGGCAGGAAGAGTTCCGTACCGTGGCGGATATTTTTCCCGCGTACCAAGGCGTCCCATGTCCGTTCGTCGATGCGCTTGAAGAGGAGTATCTCCGCTCTGCCGCCGCTTTTTTTCACGGCATGGATGCGCGAGCGAATGACGCGGCTGTCATTGAGCACGAGCACATCTCCCGATCGCAGCAGATTCGGGATATCCCTGAAAATGGCATGCTGCAAAGCGCCGCTTGCGCGGTCAACGGCCATAAGTCTGCACTCGTCACGTACCGCGGACGGATGCGTCGCTATCAATGCATCGGGGAGGGGGAGGTCGTAGTCGGAAAGACGGGACGACATCCCGTCATGTGCCGGAGAGCGGTTCGCGTGCGAGCGCGATCTTCCCCGTACGCGCCATCTCCATGATGCCGTAGGGCTTCACGACATCGATGAACGCTTCTATCTTCTGCGTGGCGCCGGTTATCTCCGCGGTAACGACCTTCTGCGTGATGTCAACGACATTACCCTCGAACACTTCGATGAGCTGGAGTATCGCCGGGCGCGTATCTTTCGTCGCATGGATCTTCACGAGCGCCAGCTCCCGGTCGATGAAATTCTTCGATGAGAGGTCGAGTACCTTGATGACATCGATGACCTTGTTAAGCTGTTTCTTCACCTGGTCCATGACCTTCTCATCGCCGAGTACGACAACGGTCATGCGGGAAACCGTGGGGTCTTCCGTCTCCCCGACGGTGAGCGAATCGATATTGAAGGCGCGTGCGGAGAAGAGCCCCGCGATGCGGGCGAGTACGCCGAAATGGTTCTCCACAAGGCAGGCGATGACGTGCTTTCGTTCCATGGTGTTTCTCCGTGCGCTCGGATTATAGGGGGAGGGAGGGACTTTTGCAAGCGCATGCGGCAAGTGCTGCACACGGTGTGTGACTTTCTATTGTGGTAACGCAGAGAAATAATTGCATGAGGCCGGAATCAGCAGCCAGACACGAATTACACTAATTTCCACGAATTATTCGTGGTTGTTCGTGCAATTCGTGTCTATCCCTCTTAATTTGGCGTCAATCGATCAGAACATTTCACCTGCACACGTGCTGCTTGACATTTCTCCGCGTGATTATATCGTACCGCCATGCGATTCACCTTTCTCGGAACAGGCACGAGCGACGGCGTCCCCATGATCGCCTGCGATTGTGCGGTATGCAAAAGCCGCGACAGGCGCGACGTGCGTACGCGTACCTCGGCAATGATAGAGCATGAGGGCCGCGTTATCCTTATCGATGCATCATTCGATATGCGCGAGCAGATGTTGAGAGAGAACGTGAAACGCCTCGATGCCATACTCCTCACGCACCCGCATGCCGACCATGTGTTCGGTCTCGATGATCTCAGGCAGCTCAACAGGATCACGGGGACCATGCCTGTCTATTGCAATCGTCTCGGTGTGGCCGAGATCCATGAGCGTTTCGGATATTTTTTCAATCCGAAGCAGCGCGGCGGCGGCGTGTCGCAGATCGAGCTCCGGGAGACGACACGGCCGTTCACACTGTTCGGTCTTCGCGTCGTTCCGCTCCCGGTCAAACACGGTATTCTCGATATCCTCGGTTATCGCATCGGTGACATGTCATACATTACCGATGCGAGCTTTATCCCCGACGCCGTCGTCCGTGCGGCAAGGGGTTCGCGTGTGCTTGTGCTCAATGCGCTCAGGTATCGGAAGCATTCGACGCATTTTTCACTGCAGGAGGCGGTCGATATGGCGACGCGTATCGGCGCGGAGAGGACCTATTTCGTTCATTTCACCCATGATGTGAAGCATGCGGAGCTCGCGAAAGAACTGCCGCGGGGCATGATGCCCGCCTACGATGGGTTACGCCTTACCCTCTAGGGTGTCGATGAAGGCGAGAACGCCTGACTGATCCTCGAGCCTCAACACGGTCGTTCTTTCCTCGCGCGTGATCCTGAAATTGCGCAGGAATTTCACGAAATGCTTTCTGAATTCCTTTACGCCGTATGCCGGTCCGTACAGTTCCACCATATCCGCGAGCTCAAGCCGCATGACCGTCTTTATTTCATCCGCGGTCGTCCGCGGCGGAACGCCCGCTGCACGCAGCTCCCTGAATATCCATGGTTTACCGATGGCGCCCCGTCCTATCATGACCGCGGCCGCTTTGGTATCCGATAATACTCGCGTAACATCACCTGCAGTGAGTATATCGCCGTTGGCGATTATCGGTACCGATGATGCTTCGACGATTTTTGCGAGCGTATCCCAGTGGGGCGTTCCGCCGAACATTTCCGTGCGATAACGGGCATGCACGGCAATGAACACCGCCCCGGCGTCGATGAGCGCATGAAGACGCTCGATCTCCCCGCCTTCGCTCGGGCGGTCACCCAGCCGTATCTTCACGCACACCGGGATGGCGGTGTTCTCTCTGACACTGGTCACGATACGATGCATACGCTCGATATCCGACAGCAGCGATGCGCCGCCGCCGGTCCTGGTCACCTTCTTCACAGGACAGCCCATATTGATATCGATGAAGTCAAACGATGAGAAATCGTTGAGCGATACGGCGCGTGCGAAGTCCTCGGGTACACCGCCGAAGAGCTGGAGCGCTATGGGTGATTCGTCCGGGCGGTGTTCGGTGTAGCGATATGTTTTTTTGCTTCGTCGTGCGAGCGCTGCGGCGCTCACCATTTCGGTATACACGAGGTCGGCGCCGAAGGCGCGGGCGCGCCGGCGGAACGGGAAATCGGAGAAGCCAGCGAGGGGCGCAAGGAAATATCTCCCGACGTCAACACCGGCAATAATGAGCGGGTTCATCTGCCGTCACAAATGGTGAAATGGAACGTGCTGCCGGTACTGTCGGAAGTCGCCCGTATCGTTCCGCCGTGCGCTTCGACGACACGTTTTGCGATGGCGAGTCCGAGACCGGTGCCGGCCCTCCCCCCCGCCCCGCGGTGAAAGACGAGGAATATGTTCTCGATATGTTCCTTCGGAATGCCGATGCCGTTGTCCGCCACAGAGAAGAGCCAGGCGTTCTGCTGCCGCTCGGCGGTGATCGTAATGAGCGGGGCGATCCCCGGCGCTTGGAATTTTATCGCATTCTCGATAAGGTTCTGGAACAGCTGCACGAACTGTACCGGGTCGGCTGTGATCACCGGCAGATCGGATGCACGTATCGTTGCGCCGCTCTCCTCTATCGCGATGCGCAGGTTTGCGCGGACCTCGTCGATGATGAGCGAACAGTGTACGGTCTGCATGCGTTTTGGGGCTACACCCGCGCGCGAATACGCGAGCAGGTCGCTTATGAGATGGTTCATCTTATTGCCGCTGCGAACCGCGGCAGCGATGAATTCATGCCCCTTGTCATCGAGCACGCCCTGGTATCGGCGGCCGAGGAGCTCGAGATAATTGGTGATAAGCCTGAGCGGCTCCCGAAGGTCATGCGATGCGATCGACGCGAATTCACGCACTTCCTCATTGATGCGGATGAGCTCCGCCGCCTGCCGCTTGACCTCGCGATGCATGGTGAGAGATCGGTGCACGATGAGCGCAAGCCCGACGATGATGATGTAGAGGATGGCAAAGAACACCATGAGCGTTACCATGAGCGCACGCTCATTGGGGTTCAAGGGATGGCGGCGGTCACCCTTGACGATGTGCAGCACCTTCCATCCTGGTTCGGATATCGAGGGCAGGTTGTGATGGATGACACTGTAAGCGACGTTCGTGCGAGTGAAACGGTTCTCCCGCAGCGTGAGCGGAGCCGGCACGATCGGGAGGTCGGCGAACTGTCTCCCGAAATTGGTGGTGCCGTTCGTCGGGGGCAGTATCGAATGCAGTATCCAGTTCGTGTCATTGGCCGAGAATACGACGTTGTTCGGCGAAACGATAAGGGCGATGTTCCTGTGCGCGGCGAGCAGTTCGTCGATCACCGATGCATCGATCTTTATGACGGCAACACCGACGACAGCATTTCGTACACGTATCGGTGCGGCGCTGTAAAATCCGCGCTCCATCGTCGTGACACCGACCGCAGGATAAATGATGGGCGTGCCGCTTACGGCAGAGAGGAAATATTTCCGGAAGCGATAGTTGTTCCCGGTAATGTTCGGTCGTCCCGGTGCCGGGAGCGAGGCGGTGACCGTACCTTCGGAGTTCATGATGAACACCAGCGAGGCGCGATGTTCATTGAGCGCGAACGTGAACGCCGCGGCTGTCGATGCGTCGGACAATCCGCGCTTCCCCCGTGCCGTTTCGGCGGACTCCGGCAATGCGGCGAGCGCGGTGACGGCGCGCAGGGATGTCGAGAGGACGTAGGAATCGATCATTGCGACGGTCGGTGCCATCGCTTTTCGTTTTGTATCGATGAATGCTTCATAGCGAAGCGTTTCGGCGATGCTGTGGAAAACGGCGGCCGCCAGGGAGAGGAGGATAAGTATGACCGCAACGCTGATCACAAGGACCCTGTTCGTGCTCAGCATCCGTATCATGTTGCTGCCTCGGGGTGGAACGTACCGGTGTAACGCGGGGAGATGATCAATCTTGTTTCGGGAATCCCGAAGACGATGCCCCGCTCAGAAGGAACGATGAATCGCCGCCGACGATGTATTTCTTGAACAGGTTTATCATGCTTGCCGATGACAATCCGTTCGGATCGAATTCACCGTACAGCACCTTCGCCATATCATCGGTGAGCATCCACTCCTCATCGAACACGTTGGAGAACGCGTCGCGCGGTGCGTGGAACACGCGTGAACGGGCGAGCATGATGAAATTCCCGTCGGCATCGTAGTAGCCGAGTTCACCGATGAAATAGTTGTCCGGCATCCCGAGCATGATGTACCAGCTCCCGTAATGACGGTTCACCTCGACATCCATATGCTGGAATTTATGCTCGATGTTATCCGGGTCGAGCAGACGGTATATCTTCAGGTGGAGCGGTTTATCGGAAAGATGATGCTTCTCAAAATCCTCGTTCGCGATATCCCAATAGGCGAAGCACCATTGCGGATCGCGCACCGCGACGATAAGACGAGTGTCGCTGTAGCGTTCAGGGAGCTCACGCACCCGGTCGACGAAATCGAGTTCATGGAATTTCTTCGATTCTGCGATCTTGACCGAGGATGCCACTACTTTCAGGTCTGCGGCGGGTGCTTTCACGACCGCCGCAACAGCGGCGGCGATCTTTTTCTTATCGGTAGAAGTGTGTACAGCCTTTTTCGCTGCGGGGGCTTTCTTCGGGGCAGCCTTCTTTTCAGCCTTCGGCTTTTTTACCGCTTTCCTGCCGTTCGCGGACGGTACCGCTTTTTTTTTCGCCGCCATAATCGAGACTCCTTGTCAGTGGGGCGCTTCCTATCCCATGAAAGGCCTTCGAATCCGAGTGTTCTTGCAGACGCATGTGAGCGT
>JBBTBY010000170.1 GCA_038043445.1 Spirochaetota bacterium | reverse complement strand
CATGAAGGCATGATAGAATTCTTTGAAGAAACGAACCGTGAGTACCATATTGCCTTGGAGGCCGGTGATACGTTCGTGCTTTTTACCGACTGCCTTATCGAAACGAAGTCCGCCGACGGGAAGGAATTCGGCATCGACGGTATATCGCAGGTGATGTGCGATGCGCCCGCTTCCGAACCCGCGAGCGATATTGTCAAACGTATCGTGGCGGCGCATACCGCACACCGCGGCGGCGCGCCGCTTTCCGACGATCTCACCGTCGTCGTCGTTACGGTGCATAGCGACGTCCCCTGACCGCGGACTATCGGCCCCGATAATGCGTGTATTCTCCCGCTGTGCTATCGCCGATAGTCGAGCGGGGGCGTGCCTGCTGCACATGAGTATTTCAGTGAGGTGCGTATGCGGCACGGCATCCGGAGATCCGACGCGTACGATATCCTACGACGATGACCTCTCCGATACGCCCATTTTGAGATACGCGTATATGAATTCCTCTATCTTCCCGTCCATTACCGACTGTATATTGCCCACTTCGTGGTCGGTGCGCAGGTCCTTTACCATCTGATACGGCTGGAACACATAGCTTCGTATCTGATGCCCCCAGGCGATATCCTTTTTTTCGCCGGCAATGGCCGCTTTTTCCATATCCTGTTTTTCTTTTGCCGCCTGATAGAGCTTTGCCTTCAACATGCTCATCGCGCGGTCCTTGTTCTGGTACTGACTGCGTTCGTTCTGGCAGGTAACGACGATATTCGTCGGTATATGCGTGATGCGTATCGCCGAGGATGTTTTATTCACTTTCTGTCCGCCGGCACCCGATGCGCGGTAGGTGTCCACCCGTATGTCAGCAGGGTTTATCTCTATGTCGATGCTGTCGTCGAGTTCCGGCATGGCGGCAACCGCGGCGAACGATGTGTGGCGGCGCGCATTGGAATCGAACGGTGATATGCGCACAAGGCGGTGCACGCCTATCTCCGCGCGCAGATACCCGTACGCATAGGGGCCCGCGATGTAGAGCTCGACCTTGCGTATACCCGCTTCGTCGCCCGGCATCTCGTCGACCAATTCGATGGAGAAGCCCTTTGATTCGCAGAAGCGCATGTACATGCGGAGCAGCATCGATACCCAGTCGCACGATTCGGTACCGCCGGCGCCGGCGTTTATCGAGAAGTACGCATTGTTGCGGTCGAATTCCCCTGAGAAGAGATTGCGCGTCTCGATGACCTTGTATGCGGCGCGTATCGTGAGGAATTCCTTCTCTATCTCCGCTTCCATCGATGCGTCGTTCTCCGCTTTCGCGAGCGTCATGAGCTCGGTGAGGTTGCCGATGTCGGTGAACACCGCATCAACAGGCGCTATCGAATCGATGAGGGTGGTGCGCTCCTGCATGAGCTTCTGCGCCCTGGCGTTATCGTTCCAGAAGTCGGCCGTTTCTGAGAGCGTATCTATCTCGCGTACGCGCGCATGTATGCGGTCCGGGTCAAAGATACCCCCGGAGCACGGTCAATTCATTTTTTATCTGTGCGAGTTGTTCAGTTATCTCATTGACGGTCATTGGTTCTTCCTTGGCGGGGATTACGGTCCTTCAGCGGATGACTTTCGGCGGGCGTTTCATCGAGCCGTGCTGCTCGACTATCTGTGTTATGAATTCGGCCTCATCGCTCGTGAGCTGTCCGAATTTGATGTACAGTTCCTTGCCGGTCACGCGTTTCACTTCGCCGGAGAGATGAAAGTGATGGTCGAACGCATCGAAGCTGATATCGACCTTGTCGCCTTCGAAATATCCTGCGGACGATACAACGCCGATGCCGAGGACGGAGAGGTCCATGAGCTGCGCAGCGCTCTTATGCCCGGAGTCGGTCTCGATCTGCACTTCCTTGCCGTTGAAATACACGCGCGGACGCTGGCGCCGCGGATCGACGTTAAACGGCATGGGGGGCTCCCGCTACCTGCACATAGACGGTGCGGCTGCGCGGTCCGTCGAATTCGCAGAAATAGATGCCCTGCCAGGTGCCGAGCGCCATCGTGCCGTCCTCGATGATCACCTGTTCGCTCGCGCCGATAAGCGATGACATGATGTGTGCCTGGGAATTCCCCTCGCTGTGGCGATAGGCGTTGTCCCGCGGGGCTACCCTGTCCACCGTCCGCACGATGTCGGAGACGACGTCGGGGTCGGCATTCTCGTTTATCGTTATCGCGGCGGTGGTGTGCGGTGCGAAGACGAGGGCGATGCCGTTCCTGACCGTGCTCTTCGCTATCGCATCGCGTACGGCGCTCGTGATATCGATCATCGCAACGCGTGCATTCGTTTTTACCGGGAAGGCGATCATGCAGTTACGCCGCCTTCTGCCAGGGGTTGCGGTGATAATTGAGCGCGACCTGCTTGAGGAATTCCATCGTCTGCGTATGGTCGATGTTCACCGCGAGCATGAAACGCGCGTAGCTGTCAAAGCGTTTTATCTCACCCAATGCCTTCTTGTATTCGGGGGAAAGCGCCTCGCCGACGACGACGAGACGGGTATCGGATCCCTTGTACGTGCGGACAAGCTCCTCGTGGCTGTCGACGACATGGACATCGGAGGCTGACATGTCGGGGGAGACGACGAGGCGGTTCGCATCGCGCCGGCCGACGAGCGTGGTGACGAGGTCGGAGTTCTTGTAAAATCGCTTGAGATAATCGTCGCCGCGGGGGCGAAGATCGATGAGCACGATGATGCCCACTTCGTTGGGGCGGTACGCGTAGGGGCGACGCTGATCGAGCTCTCGGGATATGTTCGCCCATGTCTCGCGCGTTATCGTTTCGCCGTAGGGGATGAGCACTTCTTTGCCTTTCGCGTCGGTGATGTCCTCGGCCGCGATGAGATACCGTTTGCGTTCGCATACGGATGATACGCGTTCGAGTATATCGCACATATGGTCGATGACGGCGGGTGTTTCCACGGCATAGGGCTTTCGGTACGCGGCGGGGTTGACGCGTGAGAGCGCCGCTATCCCTTCGGCCGACGAGAGGACATCGATGGTCACCGCACCGCTTGCGGCGAACGATCCGGCTATCGACGGATTCACCTTCGTCCCGGCGGGGGCCAGCGCCCTGCCGTCGCCGCTTACCGCCTGCGCACGGAGCGTGAAGGACGCGCCCGAGGAGATGATATCGCTTACCGCCGCTTTCATACGTTCACGCTGATGCCTATTATCGTGTATTTCTTCTCGCCGGCGGGCACGCGTATGACCACGGTGTCGCCCTGCTTTCTTGTGAGGAGGCCCTTTGCTATCGGCGTCGTCACGGTTATCTCGTTCTTCGAAATATCGGCTTCCGATTCCCCAACGATATGATAGGTTATTTCCTCGCCGTTCTCCGTGTTCCTGAGCTTCACGGTCTTGCCGAACGTGATGATATCCTTGGGGAGCGTTGCCGGGTCGATGATCTGCATGTTCGTCAGGTCCGTCTCTATCTTCGCGATATGTGCCTGGAGCATGCCCTGCCGTTCGCGTGCGGCATGATATTCCGCGTTCTCCGAGAGGTCGCCGCGTGCGCGCGCCTCGGCGATTATCGCCGGCATGCGGGCGAATTCATCCTTGAGGCTTTTGAGCTTTTCCTTAAGCCGCTGGTACCCGTCTTTTGTGATCGGCAGCATACGTCCCGTCCTTACCTTCGATCGATGTGCGCGTTACTGTTTCTTATTGCGTTTCATGTCGATCATGCGCTGGAATTCATTGAGATTCTTCACCACGATGCGCTTCTCGAATATCTCGAGCTTGCCGGTCTTCAGGAAATTCGCGAGGAGCTTCTGCGCCTCGGCCGGGGCAAGCCCGCACCAGTTCGCAACGTCCTCGATGGTCGCCGAGAATTCCTGCTCATGCACGTACTGATCGCGCGGGATGTTCGCCTGTTCCGCGAACATGAGGAGGCAGTCCGCCACACGGTATTCCGGTTCCGGGAGCTGCAGTATCATGAGCCGGCGCTTCGCATCGAATATCCGTTTGGAGAAGACCTTAAGGAGCTTCAGCGCAAGGGCGGGGTTGCCCTTGAGTATTATCTCGAAATTCTCCTTCGTGAATTCGAGGAGGCGCGAGCGTTCCGCGGCTATGGCAGTGGCGCTTCGGGGCTGCTGCTCGAGTATGGCCATCTCGCCGAAGATGTCGCCGGGGAGCAGTATGTCGATGTTCTTTTCGATATCACCGATGATCTTGACGATCTTGACCTTGCCCGTCTGTATCAGATAGAATTTATCGCCGGGTTCGTACTCTAAGAAGATTATCTCGCTGGCATCCCATACCTTCGCGTATTTGTCGAATATTGAAAGGTCCATCGGTTACATCTTCCCTTTGACCGCTTCAAGGAGCTTGCCCGCGCGCCGTGTGAAATCGTCCTTGGGCGTCATCTGCGATACCTTGGTGTAGTAGGCGGCGGCCTTCTGCATCTGTCCCATATCCTCGTGTACCTGTCCGATGACGATGATGCCCTCGCGCATGGTCTCTGAATCCGGATATTTTTTCACGAAGTCGGCGAGTGCGCCCACCGACTCGGGATATTTCTTCATCTTGTGAAGGCAGCGCCCGATCTCAAAATACGATTTCTCTATGAGCGGGAAATCGGCCGTCGGCACCTGCTTCTGCACCGTCACTTCCTTGAACGCGGCGAGCGCCTCGGCATATTTTCCCTGCGAGAACATGCTGAGCCCGTTATAATATCCCTTTTTAATATCGAACGGTTCCGCCTTCGGCGCGGGCTTCGGTGCGGCGGTGGGCACATCGTCGAAATTGAAAGCTGCGGAAGGGCTCGCCTTCGGCGCATCCGCCGGGGTGTCGAAATCGATGCCGATGCTCGGCGCTTCGGATGCGGTGGGGCCAAGTCCGAAATCATCGCTCGGTGCGTCGCCGGATATCGATATCGACGGCGCTTCCTCTTCGCGTGCCGCCATCTCGGCCTGAGACAGTTCCATGCCGAGACTTGCCTTGCATTCGGCCATCTTCTTGCGCGCAACTGCCGCGAACTGAGCGCTATCGCCGGCATACTGAAGATAGCGTGTGTACGCGTATATCGCTTCCTTGTACCGTTTCTTTCCCAAATAGACCTCTCCGACCTTGAATATCTCGAGTTCCGAACTTGAGATATCGCCCGTATCGGTGAGTATCGACCGCGCTTTCCTGTTGATGCGGCGGAGCTGATTGGAGAATACCTTGAGCATCTTGATGATGATGCCGGTGCTCTGATTGACGAGTGATTCGAATTCGATGGGGGTAAGGAGGACGACGGATGAGTTGGACAATACCTGCATGGTCTCTTCCTGCGGGTAGAAACCGAGCACGCTTTTTACCCCGAAGAATTCGCCTACTTTGACTATTTCCCGGGTCTCTTCGCCGGTCTCCACGGAGAGATGTATGCTCTGCACTACGCCCTGCTTGAGGATATAGACGTACTGTGCCTTGTCACCGACGAAGTAGATGACGGAACCGGTTTTATAGACTCGCGCTTGCGGCATTGTTGACCCTGTTCCTTAATATATCGGCAGAAACGGCAGTTCTTTTGAATACCCTGCCGAAGTGCGTATCCGTGAAAGAAGCCCGGTGATGTCGTATGACGTCACTTTTGCTACTCCCGCGACCCGTATACGGGCATACTTCACCGAACATTGCTCGAACAGCGGTATGCACATTTCGTCGCCGTATACCGGACGCCCCTCATGAATGACAAGGCGAATATCACGCAATCCTGCATTAACTAAGGCCCGATAGCCGCCCGTGCCGTTCACGGCGATTATATCAGCTGTAGCGTTTTTTTCAAGGGTTCCAAGGCCCGTAAGCCTGAGCGCTTTTGCCGGGTTAACGGTTACCATGGCGACGATATCCCGGTCGGAGAGCGTTTCCCCGTACCGGGCGGCATAGGTATCGCGTGCGAAGCGCATTTCCTCGAGTATATTGATGCCGCCGGACATCGGCGAATCGGTGCCGAGCGAGACGTTTATGCCGTTCTTTCTCCATGCGCGCACGTCCCCCGTGCGGTCGAACATGAACATATTGGACGTCGGGCACCAGACGAGATGCGCCTGTGCGCGGGCAATGGCTTTGGTATCTGCCGCCGAAAGGGCGAGTCCATGGACAAGAACGGTATGATCGGAAAGCGCCTTATCGCGTATGAGCTTGTCTATGCCGCGCTTGCTTTCCTCATCGAACCCTTCCTCGATATGGGTGATGAACGGAATATCTTTCGCTACGGCCTTCGCATGCTCCTTTGCGACGCCATCGCCCCACTTCAAGTCGTATCGTGACACCTCATGGGCGAGGGCATAATCCCTGATGATACGGACGGGCATTTTCGGTATGAGCGGATCATTGAGCGTGTGCGGGACATGATCGGAAACGGTGAGCGCGCCGGATATGAGATTCCTGAACGAGCCGAGGAGATAGAGGTCCTCATTCGATATTTTCGAACGTTCCTTGTATACGTCGGAAGCCTTGAGGTCGATGTCCCATTCACGCCAGGTAGGGTAGGGGCCGTGCCCCACTTTCGGCCAATAGGTGCCGAGGAGATGATCATGCGCATTGATGAATGCGGGCGATATGGTCGTGTCTTTGAGCGGAAGATCGAATTCCGCTTTTTCATCGACCGCGTCGATGTTATTGCCGCGGACGCGAACCGACGAATCGGCCATGCATTCCGACGGAGTGACTATCGTTGCCCCGGAGAGCGAGTACGGTTCCATGCGTTAATACGTGATGAGCGATTCTATCCGATACCTCGATATCTTTTCGCGTCCCTTGAGGAAGCCGAGCTCGATGATGAAGCCGATGCCGGCCACAACGCCGCCGAGCTTTTCAACAAGTTCGGTCATCGCTGCGACCGTGCCGCCGGTAGCGATGAGATCATCGATGATAAGCACGCGCTGGCCTTTGGCGACGGCATCCGCATGTATCGCGATGGTATCGGTGCCGTATTCGAGTTCGTAGCTTACGGAGATATGCTTGTACGGGAGTTTTTTCGGTTTACGCACAGGCACGAAGCCCACGCCGAGCTCGTATGCCACCGGTGCGCCGACGAGGAATCCCCGCGCTTCCGCACCTGCCACCACATCTATCCTGTCGTTCTTGAATTTTCCCGCAAGGTCGCGTATCGACTGTGCGAATCCGGTCTTATCCTTCCAGAGCGGGGTTATATCTTTGAATATGATGCCGGGTTTCGGATAGTCGGGGACATCGCGTATCAATGTTGAGATATCCATGCGGACTCCTTGCCAGCGCTTGTCAGCGCTTGGCGCATGAACGGGACTGAGGTGAATAATATAGTATATGGGGCAAAATGCAATTAGAGACTGTTTCGTCCGGTGTATCAATAGTGTGTGCTGACCTGCCGTATCACCGCATCCTTGAACCTGAGATCGATGACCTCGGCGCGTTGGCGCTTTTCGCGGAGCATGACGAGTATGGCTTGGAGCTTCTTGAGCGTCTCCCGGTCGGCGGGGTTCTTGACAAGGGCGGTGAGCTTGAAATGGCGCGGATACACGCGTGCCTCATCGCCGGAATATGATATTTCGGAGATAATGTCGTAGAGCGCACGGTCGGTGCTCCGTAGCTCACCGAAAAGCGTTAGCGTCGTCAACAGCGTCGCATCGATGAACATGCCGTTGGAGAGCTCGGAGGGGAAACGGCTTATCACCGGCAGATCGAAGACATGCATCGAATCACGTATCGCATGACCGTCGGCGGATGCCTCGGCGAGCATGCGCTCCGTTCGCACTATCGCCACCGCCGTCCGTTCGCGGATGCGTATTATCACCGTGTCGGGGAATTTCTTGTGGATAGCGGCCACGGTTATGAGCGGGTCGCCTGTCTCCACGGCGCGTTTCACCGCCCCGGATGAAAGGAAGAGGAGGCTGTGACCCGCGCGTATGCCGGCGAGCGATACGACATGCGGCGCTTCAATGGTCTCGCAGCCTATCACCTCGATGCGGCTTATCACGAAAATCCCGTGGCGGAGCTTTACGAACGAGAACAATGACAGCACGATGACGCCGAGTACGATGAGCACGATGATGACGATGCGAAGCAATGGGTTCATGCGATGTGCTCCGAGCGTGCGGTGAGCGAGGCGAGTATCTTTTTCGAGAGCGCGGCGAGCGATTCCGAATACGGGTGTGAGCTTGAGAACGTCGCCTCCACGATGCGCGTCCCGTAGCTGTGGCCGGCAAGCGCGTAGAACACCTCGCCGTCTTTTTCCGCGGCAATGAAGGCCATGCGTGCGATGCGCTCGGCGCCCTTCGTCTCCTCGGAGAGCGGGCTCACGACCCGTATCGACCGCCGTGCGGTCCGGAACGTCTCCATCTCGCCGGCGAGCGTTGCCGCCGAGCCGCTTCGTATCGATATGAGGAGCATCGAGCGTTTGTCCCCCGACTGTACGCGTACGACATTCCCGTCGAGACCGGAATCCCAGTCCTCGGGCACGGATACGGTGAAGAGTGCGGGTGTTACCGGAAGGGTTATGAGCTTCCCGTAGGACATGTTCGCCGTACGCCGGTTGATATGATCGATATAGGCCGCCACGCGGACGTCCTTCGATCGCAGGGCCTTTGCTTTTGCGAATGCGTCAAGCGCGTCGGTGTCCCGCCCCGATTCGGTATAAGTCACCCCGAGGTTCACCCACGCGGTCGCATCGTCCTTGTCTATGGCTATCGCCTTCTTATACCGCCGCTCGGCGAGCTCGTGGTCCTTGCCCATCGATGCGATGATGCCGAGATTGCCCCAGACAAAGGCGTTCTGCTCATCGACGCGTACGGATTCGGTGAAATGTTTCTCGGCGAGCGGTATGTTCCCGTCGGTGAGGTAGAGCCAGCCGAGCGTCTCAAGCGCCTTTGCGCTCCGCGGGTTCACGCGGTACGCATCGCTCGCGGCAACGGTGGCCGAGGCGTAATCTTCCTTTTCGATATACACATCGGAGAGCGCGAGATAGCCGTCCGCATCCCTGGGGTTGGCACGCACATGGTCAAGGGCGCGTGTGAGCGCTTCTGGTGTTTTGCCCGCCTTAAGGAGCGCATCTATCTCGTCATTTATCATCGGCGTTCCCAGCGTACGATGGAGTATCCGTTCGATGCCGCCAGGCGCGTGAGCGCGGTGCCGGGATTGACGGCGATGCCATTTTTCACGAGCGAAAGCATGGGCGCGTCGGTCACGCTGTCCCCGTACGCGTATGAGCGTGCGAGATCGATGCCCGTCATGAACCGCTCGGTGCGAAGGCGGAGCACTTTCTCGTTCCCGCGGCAGTTCTTCCCGTAGAGCGTTCCCGTTATCGTGTTCCCGTGGCGCCAGAGCACGCTGCCGATGACATGATCGAAACCAAGATCGCGCGCGATATGCGTGAGATAGAACTCATACGATGCGCTCACGAGCACGAGGATATGCCCTTTGGCACGGTGACGCGCTATCGCGGCAAGCGCATCGGGGAGATAGAGCGGCTTCACCGTCAGCGCGAAATCCTCTCCGAGCGATGCGAGATCGTCCGCGTTCTCGCCGCGGAATATCGAGCTCATGATGCGCTTCATGCGCTCGTTTGAGATGATGCGCGGTACGGCGAGGAGCGATGCGAGCACGGCGCCGATGATGCGCGGTATGCGTGCGGGGCGGCGTTTTGCATAGAACGACAGGAACGGGATGATGGTATCGATATGGGTTATCGTATTGTCAAGATCGAACAATACAGCGGGGCGTTTATTCGGTTTTCTTTTCTTCATCGATGTTCTTCCGGATGATGCGCAGGGAATCGCCTTTCTGGAACGGCTTGATCTGCGTGATCACTTTTGCGCGCGAGAAGCTCGCCGCTTTCACTTCGACGATCTCTATTTCTCCGACGTCGATGTCGCGGTAGCCGAGCACGGCCTTTGTCCTGTCGTCGAGAATGGCCTCCCCGCGGCGGTACACGGCGAACCGGTAGCCCGCGCGTATGTTCGCATCGAACCCGACGTTCACATACATCGAGGAGCCGTCGACGAGCATGATGCGCGCATCGACCGGCGTCACTTCCACGGGGAAGATGCGGTTGAACTGGGCGGCGAAATCGGTTACACAGGTCACCGTCGCCTGTCCGATGATCGTGCGCTTGTACGCGTCCGAACCGAAGCGCGCCTTTTCCAGACGCGACATGAGCGAACCGGCATCGATATTCTCGCTTTCGCTCGGTCCGCCGAGTATGGTAAGCCCCACATCGACGCTGTGTATGAACCCTTTCGCTTCAAGTATTTTCAGCTGATTGTCGGCAACGCGGAGCGTTTTTATGGTGCATCGCACGATGCTGTTGTAGTAGACGCCGCCGCCGATGCCCGGCGAGATAAGGCCGGTGCCGCGCACCGCGAATTCATTGATGACGCCGTGTATGACGTACCGGGCGCCGACCGACTTCCCCATCTCGGCGAGCTTGCCGGCATCGTCGAGCTTTTTCGTGTCCGTGCCGTACAGTGAGAAGAGGTTCTTCTCGATGACATTGAATTTCCCGCTCACGGTCAGTTCTTCGTTGAACATCGATGTCAGGCCGCTCGAGATATTCCATATCCCGCTGTATTCCGTGCCGTTGAAGAAACGCAGGAGCAGCACGGTATCCTTCGCGGGGAGCGTTGCAGCGGCGGTGATCGCTGTGAGAACGATGGCAAAAATACGTTTCATCGATTATCCTCAGCGGTCATTGTATCCCTTCGGGTTGTTCTTGTGCCAGTTCCACGCCGAGCCGATGATGGTTTTGAGGTCATGAAAGCGCGGCTTCCATCCGAATTCCTTTTTCACCTTGTCGCTTCCGGCAACAAGCGTGGCCGGGTCCCCGGCGCGGCGTGCGACGGTCTCCGCCGGTATCGCGTGACCCGTCACCTCTCGCGCAATGGCGATGACCTCTTTCACCGAGAAGCCTACCCCGTTGCCGAGATTGTACGTGCGGTTCTCGCCGCCGGAGAGGAGATGGTTGACCGCGAGCACATGGGCGCTCGCGAGATCGCTCACATGCACATAATCGCGTACGCAGCTCCCGTCCTTTGTGGGATAATCGTCGCCGAATATCTTTATCGACGGGCGCTTGCCGAGCGGTACCTGCAGAATGAGCGGAATGAGATGCGACTCCGGCGTATGGTCCTCACCGATATGGCCCTTCTCGTGCGCACCGCAGGCGTTGAAATAGCGGAGCACCACCGCGTTAAGCCCGTAGGCCTCGCCGTACCATTTCAGGATACGCTCGAAGGCGAGCTTCGTCTCACCGTAGGGATTCGTCGGCGCAGTGCGCTCATTCTCGGTGATAGGCACGGTCTCCGGCTGCCCGAACACCGCTGCTGTGGAGGAGAAGACGAATTTTTTCACGTTCGCGGCGAGCATGGCCTCGAGGAGCGTGAGCCCGCCGATGATATTGTTCTTGTAATACTTCTGCGGATTGGTGACGCTCTCTCCGACCTCGATGTACGCGCAGAAATGCATCACCGCATCGATGGAGTTCTCCGAGAACACGCGTTTGAGCAGCGCCGCATCGGCTATCGAACCCTGATAGAACTTATTGGCGAGCATGGCCTTCTTGTGGCCGTATTCGAGAGAGTCGATGATAACGACGTCTTTTCCCGCATCGAGGAGTTCCTGCACCGTATGCGAACCGATATATCCGGCGCCGCCGGCGACAAGTATGGCCATGAGGGAGATCTCCTTCGCGATCGATATCTTCCATTATAACCGCTTGCACCGGAATTGTCAAAAATCTATGGAGAATTATCTATGGAGACTGTTGCGAAAACACCGATCACCAGCTGCGAATAGGATTGCGAACGATATTACGTCATCGGGATCGCTGAGAACAAGGGGTCATGACCCCTTGTTCTTTCTTTGCGCAACACCTCAATATGCATCTTGACGATAGGCACAGCGGGGGATATACTGAAGGTGTCGGTGGGTGGTACTTATGAACATAATCATGCGGTCATGGTAATGAAAGGATCAGCGATCTTCCTGTCGGCTATCGCTGCTTTGCTTCTACTCAACTCCTGTGTGAACGACGTTACCGGCAGAACGAATCCCTACGATCCGCAGAACCCGAATTTTGTTTCCGGTAAGAATTGGTTCCAGTCGACGACGTCGGCATTCCTGCCTGCACGGGCGGCGGCATCATGCGTCGGTCGTGTTTAACGGCAAGATGTGGGTGATCTGCGGATTCGATGTCGGTTGGACAAAAGATGTCTGGTGGGCGTATTGACCTGAAGTCGGATTGGAACGGTAAAGGAGTAACGCTGAATCGAGCGCACTGGCACTGTCATCGAGCGTGAAGAGGGATAGACACGAATTGCACGAATAACCACGAATGATTCGTGGAAATTAGTGTAATTCGTGTCTGGCAGCTGATTCCGGCCTTTGCAATTATTTCGCTGCGTTACCATAATAGAAAGTCACACACTCTCCCGCTGGTGCGGTTGCGATGAATGCCGTCTGATGGTATTATTGGCAAATGCGAAAAAGATATATGATCATCGTTGGCTGTTCCATCTCACTCGCACTCATCTCCTGCATGAACGATACCATCGGCAGGACGAATTCCTATGATCCAGCGAACCCGAATTTCATCTCGGGCACGAACTGGTTCCGTGCGACTGCCGCCGCGGCATTCTCAGCGCGTCAAAACACCGCGGCGCTTGCCTATAACGGGAAGCTGTGGATAATCGCGGGGAGTAATACGGTCACAATGAACGACGTTTGGTATTCGACTGACGGGGCGGCTTGGGCTCAGGCGACTGCCGCTGCCTCATTCCCGCCGAGATGCGCGCATAACGCGCTCGTGTTCAATAGCAGGATGTGGGTCATCGGCGGGGATAATGCCGGCAACCTGAATGATGTCTGGTATTCGACTGACGGTGCAAGCTGGACGCAGGCGACCAGTAATGCGGCATTTACCGCCCGCAGATATTTTGCATCGGCGGTGTTCAAGAACAGCATGTGGGTCGTCGGCGGCAACGACGGGGTAGCAAAGAACGATGCCTGGTACTCATCCGACGGCGTAAATTGGACGCTGGCGACGAACAACGCAGGGTTTGCGATCCGGTCTTACCATCCGGTTGTAGTATATGATAACCGGATGTGGCTCATCGGCGGATTGGTCGGTGCTGCCGGAACGAATGACATCTGGTCAACGCCCGACGGTACGAATTGGACGTTGGTCACGTCCATGGCGGCATTTTCGGTGCGCTTTTCGCCGGCCGTTGTATTTAACAATAGGATGTGGGTCATCGGAGGGAGTACTACGGGAGTCACGAACGATATCTGGTATTCAACGGACGGTGTCGCCTGGAAAAATACGACCGTGGCCGCGGCGTTCACAGCACGCCAATCGCCCGCCTCGGCGGTTCTCAACAATAAAATGTGGATCTTTGCCGGGACCACGAATATGGTGAGATTCAACGATGTGTGGTGGGCCCATTAACGGAATGGGGCTTCCCTCGTGCGAGGAACGAATGTTCGGTGCACACTGTATTCACTGTGCTTGACGGTTAAAACACACTGGGATATACTACTGCCATGAGCGCTAAGGACGACGAATACATCCAATCGCTTCGCAAGGACTTCTTCGACGAAGCCTTCGAGATGATAGAACGTCTCGAGGAGAATATCCTCGTCCTTGAGAAGGACCATAATGATATGGCCGCGGTGAGCGAGATTTTCCGCGCGGTGCATACGCTCAAGGGGAGCGCCGGCGCCGTCGATCTTACGCCGATAGCGTCCTATGCGCATCATTTCGAGGACCTGCTCGATTCGCTTCGGGAAAAGAAGATATCGGTCGATGCCGATACGGTGGATATACTCCTCAAAGGGATAGATGTCCTCAAAGAGATGATACATACCGCCAATGACGGCAAGGATATCGTGCGCGACAGCAAGGCGGATTGTGCGGTGCTTGAGGAATTCAAGAGCGCGCGTCTTGCCGCGGGGTCGGGTGCGCCGGTTGCCGAGAGGAAGATCGATACGGCGGCACATGAGAAACGCGCCGTCCCCATCGATGATGCCGCGCGCGCGAAGATGAACGCCTGCATCGAAAAGGGGGCGCACATATACCGCGTGCATGTGTCGTTCCTCGCCGATTCGCTCATGAAGACGGTCGGCGGCGTGCAGGTCTATGTCGCGCTCAAGGAAATAGGCACGCTCATCGATTCCAATCCGCCGCTCAAGGAACTTGAAACGGATACGTTCTATCCGCATGTGACCTATCTGGTATGCTGCGACCGCTCAGCCGACGATGTCTCGCGCTACTGCGCCATCGCCGATGTTACGGAGCATATCCTCGTTGAGGAAGATTCCGCCGCCGTCGTGGATGCCGCTTCCCCGACGGATACCGGTGAGAAGAAGGATAAGGATGCGAAACGCCAGGCGAGCTACCTGCGCGTGGAGAACGAGCGCATCGATGAGATGCTCAATCAGGTGGGCGAGCTCGTCATCAATAAAAGCTCCTATCAGCGGTATGATGAGGGCTTTGCCGCATCGCTCGATCAGGTGAATATCGCTTCGAATCAGTTCAAGGCGTTCTTCCGCGAGATGATGAACGATTTCCTTTCACGGCTGGACGGTGTCGTCGATAAGAAGACGGCGAAGGAATTGAAGATCGCCTACAGCCAGCGCCTGAACGAGATGCTCAAGCAGATGTCCTCCGCGGGCGTATCGCTCAAGACCATCGTCGACCGCTTCCGCTCATCGTATCAGATGCTCGCGCGGGTGACCAACGAGCTTCAGGAAACGGTCATGAAGATACGCATGGTGCCGATATCCCAGATATTCAACCGCTTCCCGCGTCTCGTGCGCGACCTTTCGCGTGAGCTCGGCAAGGAGATAGAGCTCGTCATGATCGGCGAGGACACCGAACTCGATAAATCCGTCATTGAAATGCTCGTCGACCCGCTCATACATCTTGTTCGCAACTCCATCGATCACGGCATTGAGCCTGCTGCGGTGCGCACTGCCATGGGAAAAAAGGCCGCCGGTACGCTCACGCTTTCCGCTTCGCATGAGGGGAATTTCATCGTTGTCAAGATAATCGATGACGGTAAGGGCATCGACCTCGACAAGGTCCGCCAGAGCGCGGTGCATGCAGGATTCATCGCCGAGGATGCGCGCCTCTCCGAAAAAGAGACCATCGATCTCATATTCAATGCGGGGCTCTCGACCGCGGAAAAGGTCACGAGCGTCTCCGGGCGCGGCGTGGGCATGGATGTCGTCAAACAGAGCATCGACAAGATCAACGGCAGCATCGGTGTGGAGACCGCGAGGGGGCAGGGCTCCGTATTCACGCTTCGCATACCGCTGACGCTCGCCATCATCGAAGCGCTCGTTATTGAAGCGAGCGGGGAATTCTATTCCATTCCGGTGGGAAGCATAGTCGAGACCATGCGCATTACGAACGCGGATTTCATCAACGTGGAAGGCATGAACGTCATCGATCTTCGCGGCGAGTACATATCCGCCGTTGCGCTCAGGGACATATTCAATATCGGCGCGCGAAAGACCATCGTCGAATCGGAGACGATGTACGCGGTCATCATTATGTTCGAGGATAAGAAAGTGGCGCTCATCGTGGATAATCTCCTCGGCGAGCAGGACATCGTCATCAAGGCGCTGCGCGACCGCATATCGAACGCGCGCGGCGTGGCCGGTGCCACCATACTCGGCGACGGTACGATAAGCTTCATCCTCGATGTGCAGATGTTAGTCGAGCTCGGCGCACGCCGGGTACTTGCCGACCGCATGAAAGTGTCCGCGAACGGATGATACGCACCGCTTTCCTCGCGGCGGCGTTCTGTCTGCCGCTTATCGCAGCGTCGTTCTCCGGCGAAGTTGCATACGCCCATGTGAAGACGCAATGCGATATGGGTCCGCGTCATTACGGATCGACCTCGTATTTTTCACTGCGAAGTTACATCACCAATACGCTCAGTAAGGCCGGGCTTGCCCCGAAGACACATGCGTTCCGCTCGCCGTATTTCCCCGATCGACGCGGCGAGAATTATTTCGCGGTCATTCCCGGCGCGGGAGCGAAGTACATCATCTGCGCTGCGCATTATGATACGCGGAGCATAGCGGAAAAGGAACTGCTTCTCTCAAAGCGCGGCCCCATCGCAGGGGCGAATGACGGTGCGAGCGCGGTAGGAGTTCTCCTTGAGCTTGCGCGTGTGCTTCCCGGGAAAAAGCTGCCGTATCCGGTCATGCTCGTGTTCTTCGATATGGAAGATGACGGTTCATTCGCACGCTCATTCACCGATACCGACTGGATACAGGGTTCGCTCGCCTTCGCCGCACGGAGCGATATGACGAAAGCGAAGGTGCACTGCGGCATACTCCTCGATATGATCGGGAGCGATAAAGCGGTGTATCGATACGAGTCATACGCGTATTCGCGATACTCATCGCTGTACGCCGCTGTCTGGGACATGGCGCGGGCGATGGGATATTCGCAATTCGTAAAAGTCTCATCGGGCGAGATAATCGACGATCATATACCGTTCGCGGTGAAAGGCATCCCCTTCATCGACATCATCGATATGGGGTATGCCTGGCATCATACGCAGGGAGATACGCTCGATAAAATATCGAAGGAAGCGCTCTATCGCACGGGCTCGCTCATCGAACGCTTCGTGCAATCACCGCCGGCCTGGTAGGTACATAATGTTGGACGACATCGCAAAGAACCTGAACGCATTGACCGGCGGCATTCGTGATGCCGTACAGAACGGCGAGGAGCGCATCATCGAAGGAAGTTCCGCGGCGAACCATGTACGCGCGCGCATGTCGACGAGACTCTCGCTTAAAAGCATCGACATCGATACGTCGCTCATGACGCCGGAACGCAAGCTCATGCTCGAGGAGTTCATCGTCTCGACGGTGAACGATCTCATCCAAAAAGCGATCGAACAGATCGATGAGGAACGGCGGCGTGCCATGCAGAACGCCGCAGCGCGGATGATGTCATCGGTAACACCGGATATGATGAAGAACGTAACGGCGACCATCACGGGCAAGGACGGAAAGATCGCGATCACCGATCCCAAGGCTATCGAATCGATCACTGAGATGATAAAGAAACTCATGCCGGAGAAGCCGGAGAAAGAGTAATACGACATTTCTTGTGCCGACCGATTACGAAGCGCAGCCCTGAAGGGCAGCGCTGACGGCAAGGGAAGCGCCGACGGCCTGAAGGCCATCGGCTTGTGTGGTATTCTATTCCATTATGACGGGATAATGGCACGCGAGCCGTTTACGGCGAAGCGTGTTCTTCTTGCGGGAGTAGCGGTCGTTCACGCCCGCGTATGATCCTGCTATTGTCAGCGGATTGAAATTGAGATACTATTGATGTCATGATCGAAAACATACAACAGATATACTCCCTTGCGCCGTCGCTGACCGCCGCGTTCATTTGGGGTCTCTGCTCAGCCCTCGTACACGGCGTGCGTCATCTCGCCGCCATATCGTCCGTGGTCGGCATCATCGGCGGCATCGATCATGAGCGTGTCGCCGTACGACCGGCATTCATTTTCGGTGCCGGCGTGCTTGTCACCGGATTCATGTCGGGTGGGCTTATCGTTCTCGCTTCGTTCATTCCGTACGCGAGAACGGTATACGGTGCATTCGCCGCGGGCATGCTCTGCATCATCATCGGCTTCATTGCAGCACGCTTTATAGAGCGAAGAGGGCTCATCTCGGCGAAGCGTACCGGTACGCTCGCGACATTCCTTCTCGGCTTCTTCTACTGGCTCACCTTCGGGCGTTTCACGTTCCTCTTCCTCGCACCGGCGGTTGCGATAGCCATGCGCATGAGCAGGGCGAGCATCATTGGCGCGTTCCTCATCGTGTTCATGCATGCGGCGGGGTATGCGGCGGCGGTGTTCACTGCCGGGGCGTATCCGCGTGTTATTCGAGGGACGAGCACGATGACGACGTTCGCGAGGACGGCTATCTACGCAACGGTCGCCGCGCTGTTCGGGCTCTATCTTGTCGTCGGAATATTTTTATTGTGAGCCGGCTTTGCTGCGGTTCCCGTTCTCATCTTCCGCGTACGGGATCGCTTCTTGGATACACTTTCATCGGATATAGAAACCTGCACTTTTCGGCTGCATAGTAAGCGGTATTTTTTCATTCGTTTCCGTGCGTGTGCCGCTTATGACTTCGATCATACGGGAAGGTTCTTTCAGCCGGAGTTCATCATCGATGGTGACTTTTGGAAAAACGGCGATGAATCGGCTGTCGGCATATACGGTACAATTGAGCGGTGCGTACATATGACAGCCGGATGTTTCCGCGATCTTTCGCACATGTTCAGCTTTCATAAGCGGCATGGCAGAGTAGATATGCCGTCGCCCAGTATTCACCCTCGAAGCAACGGCGATGCCACCGTCCAAATACCGTGCGAGCGGTGTTTCGTCGTGAGGGCAGAGCACTTCCAGTAAGGGGAAATTGACCGCACTGTCCGCGGGCATGTTCATCTCACCTGTGTCATGCAGCAATCCATCCGCAGACGGCGTGATCGGCAGCCGTGCGCCGGAGCGTTCCTGAAAGGTGAACCCGGTTATCTCCCTTGCGTTCTGCAGCGAGAGCTTCGGCCCCAGAACCGCCGGGGCATAATTCCAAAGCAATGTCGCCTGTGTGGGGATCCGATCTTCGATCAAAGCCCATTGGCGATTTTCAATGACGAATGTATTCAAAAAAATAATAAGACGATATTGACTCATATCCAATGTCTCAAGATCTGCCAGCCGATACATATCGACCGGTGCTCCGCACAGGTTCGCCTCGCGCACATAGTCCTGCATGAGCATTTGATGGAAGGTGTGATTCATATTCTGGTGATACTGCGTTTCTTCGTCGACCACCAGGAGAATCTCGCTTATGCTTGCTCCTTTCGTCCGGCGTATATCATTCGCTGTTTTTTCAATTTTTGCGATCTCCTGCATGATATCAGGCGAATCGAACCAGCCGCCGCCGAGGTCCATCCACCAGAAACCTGAGCCATGCGCCATATTTTTGGCAAATTCCCGCCACATGACGGTGCGCGTTTCATCCATGGTGCTGCTCGGGAATTCTCTTCCTACGCCATGCGCGATATGCGTTCGATTATCGAGTTCATCCATCCATAATTTACGGCGATTGATCGACTGCGCCGGCCCTATCTCGCCGCCGCTCTCTCCCGCCTCGCATCGGCGGTACGATTTCGGTGCGGCAATGAAATCAACGTACTTGGAATTTAAAATGCGTTCAATACCGAGCCACCCGGAATACGACGCATTAAAACACTCGAGCATATATCCGTAAAAGCATCCGACAGGTTTATTACCGGTATGTGCCTTGACGAGTTTTCCGAAGTGTTCGATCGCATTCACATTTACATCGGACATGAAGAGATCATGATCGATGCACATGCGATCGTCCGCTCGGAGAAAATCCCGCAATGCAGAGGAGCTGTGCTGACGACGTTCAGGTGACGGCGGTTCGCAATTTTCGCGGTCAAGGCCCGGCATGCTCCACGCACTGCTCATGGCATCGATCGAACCGTACCGCGTCATGCCCCAATCGAAAAAAGCCCTGCGATTGTTGATGCCGTAGTCGCCGTGTTTACCGCTTGATCTTCCCCATAAGCAGGTTTCACCGCATGCCCCATACGCAATGTGATAGGCAATTAGCTGATTACCGTATGGCCCGTTCTCAAGATGATCGAGCAGACGCTGCAAGGCAATACCGGCATCGGAGAGCCATTTCTTTGACGAAAAACTTTGATTCGAGATGAGCCCGCCGACATTCGGACGATCATCGTTCCAGCCCCCGGCGGTATAATAACCGTTCGCCGATTCATACCCGAGATAATCATGTTTTTCGGTTCCGACAAGACTGCGTATCTCTTCCTTTGCGCGCGGGCCGTTGTAATACACAAAAACATCCTCGGGGTTCTGCTTTCCCCAGTCGAGCGGAACGTTGAGTTTTATCCTTGGGATATAAAAGATGTCAGGATTGCCTTTGAGTACGGCGTCGAGCACACGGTCGGTGAGCTCATAGTCGTAGCGGTCAACGCCTATCCATCCGTTGAACAGTATTGACGTATGGATTTTTACGCCTGCATCGGCAAAGTCGCGGTGGAATTTTGAAAAGCGGTCAAAGTTCTCGAAGAACACAATAGGTTTGCCAATCTTGTCCATGCGTGGCGGGTCGTAGCAGAACCCGAGTTTTGACCAGAATACGGAATGGTCATGCAGGAATGCAATGGCATCGTTCGATCTCATACAGATACTCCCGGAATTATTTCAGATCAAAGGTCATTGATTATATTTTTCTACCGCCTCAAAATAGGCATGCACGTTTTCTACGGGGATGCAATCCTGAATGGTATGTGAAGCGCCGATGATATAGCGTCCGTGAGCACCAAGCGTACGTATGGTTATTTTTACTGCGTTGTCGACATCCTTCGGCGTGCCATTCTGCATGACGCCCTGCACGCCGACGCCGCCATAGAATGTCAGATCGGAACCGAATTCATCTGCAAGATCTTCGATCGGCATGGTCTCCGGCTGTATAGGATTCAGGCAATCGACCCCTGTTTCGATGTAATCTTTAATGATACTGCGGCAGTCGCCGCAACAGTGATGGATGACATACAATCCGGCGGACTTATACAGGTCATTTAATATCTTTTGTCTCGGCTTGATAAGTTTTCTCCAGACATCGGGATTTATTACAAGACCTTTCTGCAGCGCAACATCGTCGCCGGTATTTACGGCATTCACCCCGCAGGCAATATATTTTCTTGCAAGGGCAAGCTGATATTCGAGCAATTGGTCAAGCAGGTATTCGACTTCATTCTGGTTTATCATCATGTCGACAAGCCCGTCTTCAAATCCGCGCAGGAAGCGGTATTTGTTGAAGAAGGTGCCCGATGCCTGGTTCGCTGCCAAAAAAGATGAACCATTCAGTTTTGCTATCTGCGAGACTGCCTCGTCAAAGGAGTACTCTGTCTGGACATCAGGAAATTGGTATTTTTTAATATCTTCAATATTTTTGATCGGCGCAGCAGTGTTGATCGCACCGATATCTCCCGGCTCGCTTTTCCAGCCCACACCGAATTCATCATACCAGCCGGCTTCACTATCGGGCTTTTTTGTTTCGCCCGTATATTTGCAGCTTGGCATCTGGAACGAGCCGTTCGGGTTCTGCAAATTCCACAATTCATCCGGAGATACCCCATAATGAGCAATATATTTTTTCTGCGCAAAGCTGCTCATCCACGTCATGACCGGAAAACGAT